>DATCLO010000163.1:0-10955 GCA_036563875.1 Cyclobacteriaceae bacterium | reverse complement strand
CTCTAATGTCGACCGTGCGTTATCCCGGGGGTCCTTCGCCCTTCGGGCTCAGGATGACAGGTGCTTCTATTTATTGTAACTTGCCCCGTCATGCTCCTCAACAACCGCCATATTTCCCTTCCTTCCATCCTCACCAACCAGGTTGAGCCATTGGACAAGTTTGAAGCGGCGGTGTTTGAGTGGATTAGAGAATGGCATAGCAACGCCAACGACTTTGTCTTTCACACGAGCGGCTCGACGGGAACGCCCACGGCGATAAGGTTCACGCGCGAGCAGCTCATTCGCAGTGCGAAGAGCACGGCGTCGGTGTTTGGGCTTGTGAGTGGGGGTACGGCGCTATTGTGTCTTAGTCCGGAGTTTGTTGCAGGACGCATGATGATCGTCCGTGCGCTGGTGACGGAAATGGAATTGATTGCGGTCTCTCCATCATCCAATCCCCTGGAGAATATTCCGGAGGGCCGGCAAATCGACTTTGCTGCGGTAGTGCCGTTGCAGTTGCAAACGATGCTGGAGTCGGGCATGCACGATAGGCTAAGACGCATTCGAACGATACTGGTAGGCGGCGCGCCTGTGTCGCGCCATTTGCGCGAAATGATTCTCGCCAAACTCAATGGCAATGTCTATCAAACCTATGGGATGACGGAGACGTTAACGCATGTGGCGCTGGATCGCATTACAGGTCCGGAGGAAACTTTCGAGGCAATGCCCGGCGTTGTTTTCGGTCAGGACGAGCGGGGTTGTCTGACGGTTACGTCACCGGTAGTGGACCGGAGTGTTGTGACCAATGACCTTGTGGAGTTGATGGGGGAGAAGAGTTTCCGTTGGCTGGGCCGTTACGACAACGTCGTGAATTCCGGTGGGATCAAACTGATTCCTGAGCGGATAGAAGAAAAGATAGACGCGCTATTTGTTCGTTTGAACAAGCAACGACGCTTCATTGTCGCCGGCCTGCCGCACGACCGTTTGGGAAGCGAACTTGTCCTCATTGTAGAGGGAGCGTCAGATGAAGAATTGGCGAAAACATTAAGGCGGGAATTGGCTGACACGCTTAATATGTATGAAATTCCTAGGAAAATGCACTTTTTACCTACGTTCGCTTATACGTCCAGTGGCAAAATAAATCGTATTGAGACCGTTAAACGGCTCAATTGTATGGGTATAGAAAAACCATAGAAAGGTAACCCCTGATTTGACTTTTTTTGTCGAAATAATTAACCGTCTGTCGTTGTAAAAGCAGGCAAATTTTGGCAGATTTGATTTGTCTATTTTTGATAGTTGGCTTTAAGGATCCCGCCTGCTGCTCCCGGTTGGTCTTTAGAGCATTTGATGTTTGATTATGAGGAAGATTCTCGTTATTGAAGATGATACCTTGCTGTGCTGGCTGCTGAAGAAGATTGTGGGCGCCAATGCGGAGGTCGTTATCATGCATGACGGGATGGATGCCTGGAACTACCTTTCAGGTGGCAACACGGTAGACCTGATCATATCCGACATCAAGATGCCCTCGCTGGGTGGTATCGAGTTGATGAAGCGGCTTAACGCCACACCTGAGCTGAAAGGGATTCCCGTCATCATTCTATCCGGGTTTGCTGATCCTGCAAACCGCAAACAATGTCTCGAACTCGGCGCGTATAGCTACATGGTGAAGCCGTTTGAGCCACCTGTGCTTATCAGCACCGTTGAGCAAGCGCTGAATATCAAATCTGAGCCCGCGCGCGTGGGCAACTGGAGGTAGCGCTCCATCACCACCCCATTGGTTTAGTGATTCCGAACGGGTATTTTTGGTTTCAATTGAGTTGAAACCAAACACATTTTCCTATGAAACGCGCGCTACCTTTCCTTATCATGCTTTTGATCTTTCCGCTTGCCCTTGTCGCGCAACGGGTCGATTACAACAAAATCATTCTGCCGGTAGGCGCCACAGACATCAGCTTTGAGGAACGACTGGTACAGCTGGCCTGGCAAAACAATCCCGCCAGCCATATTGCCCAAAAGGAGGTCAATGCCGCCGGTCATGAAGTGAAGGCCATCGGCAGTCAGTGGCTCCGTAACATCGGCGTGACAGCCAACGTGAACCAGTACTCCCTGGAACATTTCGATGATCCCGACTTCGAAGGGTTGAATTTCTATCCTGGCTATAACGTCTTCGTTACGCTGCCGCTGTCAACGTTCTTCGAACGCCCCCACGCTAAACGTGCGGCCATGGAACGGTACGAAGCTTCGCAGGATCGGGTGAATCAACTGAAACTTGCACTTCGTGCAGAAGTGCTTAAGGTGTACAACAAGTTTAAGCGTGACGAAACCATCTGGGGTATCCGTCGCGATGCACTCGCTGATGAAGAGTCGAACTACCTCCTTCTCGAAGAAAAATTCAAGAATGGAACGGCTACTGTCGAAGAATACCTTGCCGCACAAAAATCAAGGAACGAGCACCGTATCCAGGTAGTGGAGGCAGAGACGCAGTATTTGATGAGTAAGCTGGAGTTGGAGGCGTTGATCGGGGTGAAGCTCGAGGAAGTTAAGTAGGAAGCAGGCAGTGGTGTGGTGTTCAAATTGAGGTTGGGGTAAACCAATAACGCACAGACGCGAAGGTGCAAAGGGTGGTGACTTGAACCACATAGGGCACATAGGATTACACATAGAACACATAGGGATCTATGTCGCCGCAAGGCGACACCCCCACGCCTGTTGTGATTCGCACAATATCAAAATAGCTGAAAAACTCGGATGCCCAGCAACTTCAACACATCAACACATCAACACATCCCTAGGGAAATTTCGGGAACTTCCCCCAATCCGGATCTCTCTTCTCGAGGAAGGCATCCTTTCCTTCCTTCGCCTCTTCCGACAAATAATACAGCAACGTCGCGTTGCCGGCGAGTTCCTGGATGCCGGCCTGACCGTCGAGTTCGGCGTTGAAGGCAGACTTTAACATGCGGATGGCAAGGGGACTTTTCTTTATGATCTTTTGCGCCCATTCCACCGCAGTGTCTTCCAGCGCTTCAAGGGGAACAACTTTGTTGACAAGTCCCATGTCCAACGCTTCCTGCGCGTTGTATTGATCGCACAGATACCAAATCTCGCGCGCCTTCTTCTGACCCACGATGCGCGCAAGGTATGATGCACCAAATCCACCGTCGAAGCTCCCGACTTTAGGTCCAGTCTGACCAAAGCGCGCATTTTCTGCTGCTATCGTCAGGTCGCACACGACATGCAATACATGCCCCCCGCCAATGGCCCAACCGGCAACCGCAGCGATGACAGGTTTGGGAATGGAACGGATGATTTTTTGAAGATCAAGAACGTTGAGTCGCGGAACAGCATCCTGACCCACATATCCACCGTGACCCCGCACACGCTGATCGCCACCACTGCAGAACGCCTTTCCACCTTCTCCGGTAAGGATAATCACTCGTACATCGCCGTCTTCGCGACACCAGTTCATGGCGTCGATCATCTCCTGCACCGTGAGCGGCGTGAAAGCATTGTGTACTTCAGGCCGGTTAATGCTGATGCGGGCGATGCCCTCGTATTGGTGGAAGAGAATCTCTTTGTACTTCTTAATTTCTTTCCAGGGATATTTACTTTTCATAACGTCGTTTTGCATGCTGTCTGAATCGATATATCGCCTCGCGTGCTGCTGTCGCGTTTGTTTCAATTTCCATAATCCGTGTACCACCCTCTGTATCGAAGAAGTCCTTAAGCGCGTTGTTAAGCTTCCTCTTGTTGTCAAGAGGAATGTATTCGAATCCGAACTCCTCGCATAATTTTCGGGCATTGAGTTTTTGTCGCGTAACAAAAAGCTCTTCGGTTTCCGGCAGATCGCCTGCACCATCGACTACAGTGAATATGGCTCCGCCGTGATTGTTCAGGACAACCACACGCAGGTTGGGGACATCATAGTTATGCCAGAAGGCATTCCGATCATAAAAGAATGCCATGTCGCCCGTAATGAGCACATTCATTTCGGTTCCAGATAACGCGTGTCCCACCGCAGTACTTGTACAACCATCAATGCCACTCGTTCCTCTGTTGGAAAACACACGAACGTCCGCGCGCTCGGGAGGTAGTCCGACAGCGTTCGCGTAGCGCACACTCAGACTGTTCGCAAGGTGCAGGTTGCATGATTGTGGCAAGTGCCGCATCACTTGTTCTACCAATTCAAGTTCACCGTGACCCCCTGTTGCGAAATAGTCGGCGACATCAGCTCGGCTCCTTCGATCTTCGATTTCCCACAAATTGAAATAGTTCAGTTGCTTCTGTTTTTCAAAGCTTTCACTTTGTTGTCTGCCCGCCAAAAGCTGGAAGAAATCGAATGGAGTCGTACGAACGATGGTGGTAAGATTCTTATACGTATCCGCGACGTGTCCGGCAGGTTGTATGTGCCAATGCTCCGTCGCAGGAAACTGTCGCAGAAAGGCTTTGAGGTATCGCGAAACAAGGCCCCGTCCAAAGGTAACAAGGAGGTCGGGTTGCAGACTCTTTTTCAGATCGGCTGAAGCTGCCCCGAGAAAGACATCCGAATGGCGAAGGACGTTTGCTGCGCCGTGAAGATTGCCCGTGATCTCCGCGACAACGGGTATGTGCAACGTTGAACAAACGTTGTCTATAAGCTTTACCAACTCAGGATTGGGTTCGCTTTGGCCGGCAACAATCAAAATATTGTTGAAGTGATTCCAGCGCCTCATCAATGTTTCGGCGTCTGGGGATGACAACGAATTGGAAGACGATATGACTTCAATGCTCCGGGGAGGGGACGTATCTGTCTCCTCAGGGCGCTGTCCCGGGTAAAGCGGTTCGCGAAGCGGAACGTTGATGTGCACTGGTCCGGCCATTGGCTCTGTCGCCAGGTTGATCGCGTCGTTGACGATCCTGTTTATTGCCCATTGGTCGTCTGCATGGCCATATTCCTGTGGGAGTTCTACCGATGCCTTCACGTGAGCACCAAACATCCTGGGCTGAAAGATCGTTTGTCCGTCGTGCTGCGCAATCCACTCGCGTGGACGGTCCGCCGTGAACACGACCAGCGGTACTTCACTGAAATAGGCTTCCGCAATCGCCGGTGCAAAGTTGTATGCTGCCGTACCCGACGTACAAACGAGCGCGACCGGTCGCCGAAGCTGGCGGGCCATCCCAAGCGCAACAAACCCGGCGCTCCGTTCGTCGCTGAACGTGCGCACGGTTACGCCCGGCTCACGCGCGAACGCCAGCGTAAGCGGTGCGCAGCGGGAGCCTGGGCACAAGACGACTTGGTCCAGCCCTTTTTGCCGGCACACGGATGCAATACGATTAATGGCGGGAATCGACACTTCAGGTTAGGCTGGTAGTCAGCGTATTGAACTTCATTTCCGTTTCTTCCCATTCGCGCTCAGGCACTGAGTCGGCCGTGACTCCTGCGCCGGCGTACATCAGGGCATAACCGTCACGGAGTTGCATGCACCGCAGGTTTACGTAAATGTCGGTGTTGTCCGCGACATTCACCGGTCCAAGATAACCAGTGTAGAAGGAACGGTCGTAACCTTCGTGTTGAGCGAGGAACGCTTTTGCAGGACCCAACTCCATGCCGCACACTGCAGATGTCGGGTGCAGCAACCTTAGCATCACGGAGCCAAGCTGCGGGAAGTTTGTTTCGCGGAGATCGACGGTAAAATCGGAGCGCAGGTGCATAAGGTTACCTGCAACCACAGTCTTCGGACCGTGTTCAATGTACTCGCGAAGGCGGATCTTCTTAAAGCAACTAATGATGTAGCGTTCGACGAGCGCCTGCTCTTCAATTTCCTTCTGCGTCCAGGCTACTTGTTTAAGCGGTGTTCCTTCTTTATAGGGTTGTGTTCCTGCCAGCGCGACGGTACGAAAAATTCGTCCTCCTTCTACGCTCACGAGCAACTCAGGCGATGCGCCCATCCATATCCCCGCATCAGGAATGTGGACGAGGCTTACCAACGCTTCCGGATGATCGCTGCAAAGGCGTTGGTATGTTGCGATCATATCAAAACCCGAGGGCAGGGAAACTTGCTTTACGCGCGTTGGCACAACTTTCTCAAACGTGCCAGCTTCAATGGCTTCAATGCTTTTTCGGACAAGCTCTACGTAGTGTTTTTTTTCATCTTCGGGTGCGCGTCTTATGGAATTGCCTGCTGCTGGAGTTTCGCTGTTTTGAATGGCATCTCGACTTTCCTCAGACAAGAGCGATTCAAGCTCCCCTAAAGCTCCGGCTGCTGTATTGTCTTTTACGCTAAACTGAATTGATCCTTCAATAAAGAGCGTAGGTTGATCGTCGCTGTAAGGTGCGAAGATGAACCCCGCGGGAAGTTCTTCGATAGCGTCTTCGCGCGTAAGCTTTGAGACACTGGCGGCCACGATGAGCGTCGATGTGTCCTTTCCGGGGAGCCGCCAAAGGGCAAGAGGAAGTTTTTTGTCCAGTACCTTTTCAATTACCAGCGACAATGGGCTGGTCGTTTCTAATTTGCCCCTGATCTGCTCCATCTCTCTATTTCCTCTTTTCCAGTATGGCTATGGTTATCCTGCTTATGCACACCAGTTCTCCGGCTTCATTGGAGATCCGGATTTCCCAGACGTGCGTCTTTTTTCCAATGTGAATGGGGGTCGTTCTGCCCGTCACGTATCCTTCGCGTACGGAGCGGATGTGGTTGGCGTTGATTTCGAGACCCACGACGAAATGTGTCGCGGGGTCAATGCAACACGTCGCAGCGACGCTTCCCAAGGTTTCAGCGAGCGCTACGGACGCTCCGCCGTGAAGAAGGCCGAGAGGTTGGGTGGTCCGCTGGTCGACCGGCATGCGGGCTTCGAGATAATCCTCACCGACGTCGGTAAATTCTATACCCAGATGAGCAACCATGGTACCGGGTCCGAGCCGGTTAAGGTCTTCCAGGGTGACATTCCGGTTGAAAATCGTCATGAATACATTCCGGGAACCGGTTTTGACTATTTTTGCGCCGATTCGCGCCCAATGTGAGGCGCCAAACCGTCATCGGCGGGGCCAAAATAATTGAAATTGAGCAGGAAAAAAATTTACCTGATCCGTCACGGACAGACGGAATTTAACCGTCTGGGGATCGTGCAGGGGAGTGGGATTGACACGAGTCTGAACGAACACGGACGCCGGCAGGCGCGTGCATTTTTTGAACGATATCGCGATGTGCCGTTCGATCGCATTTATACGTCTGCACTGAAGCGAACCGTGGAAACGGTTGAAGACTTTCTTCGCAATGGTATCGCACATGAATCGCTGGCCGGACTCAACGAAATCAATTGGGGAAAAAAGGAAGGCCAGCGCATCACCCCCGAATCGGATGTGTACTATCGCTATCTCCTCGACGAATGGGCGAAGGGCAACACTGGTCTTGCGATCGAAGGAGGGGAGAGCCCCGAGGATGTCTTCCTTCGCATCGATGCCTCACTCGGTCACATCATGTCTCGTCCTCACGAGCGAAACGTCCTCATCTGCATGCACGGCCGCGCGATGCGTATCATGTTATGCCGTATGATGGAACGACCGCTGCGCTTCATGGATGAGTTCAAGCATACCAATGTGGGGTTGTATTTGTTGGGGCATGGGGAGGAGGGGTTTGTGCTTGAGCTGGAGAATGATACGAGTCACTTGGGGTGAGGAGGGGAGTTAACCACAGAGGCACAGAGGGCACGGAGGGGCACAGAGAAAATGCTTTCATTGGTGCGCCTATGCAGATTGTAGGGAGTCGTCGCTATTGTGCAAAACGCCGATGGTGTTTGGAGGGCACAGGTCGCCAAAGGCGACATGGGTTAACTCCTAATGTCGTAAAATAGCCCGTGCGTTAATTTTGTTACAAATGCTTGTAATAGTTCAGGTTCCATCATAGTTTTATATCAACGTTGTGTCATTAGTCAAAAAATGGCAGAATCTGATCTAAAATCCCTAAATCGCATCACCTCTGCGATCCTTGACTCAGCAATCCGCGTACACAAGCAAATGGGACCGGGATTGTTGGAGGGAGTTTACCAGGAGTGTCTGGTAGAGGAGTTAACGAAAAGAGGTATGCATGTGGACACGTCTGTACGTGTTCCGTTATATTACTTTGGTAAACGACTCACAAAGGATTACATCATCGACATTTTGGTCGAAGACGAGGTAATTGTAGAATTAAAGGCCATCGATGCAGTCCTGCCCATACACGAGGCGCAAATCCTAAGTTACCTTAGACTTGCAAAAAAGCGGATAGGTCTCTTAATCAACTTCAACCAGGAGCGGCTGATCGACGGATATAGAAGATTTATCAATGGCTAAATCCAGCGGATTAACCCCTGCCTGCCGTAGGCAGGCCTGTGCCCCTAGTGCACAATCGGCGCTTTGCACAATAGCGGCGACTCGGCACAATCTGTATTAGGGCAATAGGTGATAACCCATGTCGCCTTTGGCGACCTGTGCCCTCCATACACCATTAGCCCTTTGCAAATAAGTAGCGACTCCCTGCAATCGATAAGGACGCACCTAAAAAATTATTCTCTGTGCCCCTCCGTGTCCCCTGTGCCTCTGTGGTGAAGAGATGTGTCGTGCCCCCTGTATCTCTGTGGTGAGGGAGAGTTGGCTCAATCGATGGTCGCAAGTGCTGACTTCGCCTTGCTATCAATAGAATTCTTATACTCATGCCTCGGATACTTCCGGGCCTTGATGAAGTAATCCTTCGCCCGCGTCGTGTCTCCTGCTTCTAACGAAATATATCCCATCTGCAAGCACGCATTGGGAGCGAAGTACCACGGCTCGTCGCCGCAGGCGCGGATGGTTTCGTCATAGTAGCGACGAGCGTCGTTCAACCTGCCGGTCTTGTGCGCGAGGCGCGCATGACGATAGTAATACTCAGCACGATCGCGTTTGTCTTTAAGTTCATTGACGCGGATCAATGCGAGCTCTTTGCCAGCCTCATCGTAATATCCGCCATCGGTAAAATATCGCACGCGGAGTAGTCCACGATGCGGCATTCGCGTATCACTCAATGCACGCGCAGCGTATTTGTCAGCTTCCGTTTCTTCACGACCAGAGCCCCTCGCGCGACGAAAATATTCTTTAGCATCGTTCTCCCTTCCTTCAAGATAGGCGCACAATCCTTTCTTATACCACGCGTCTTTGATGTAGTGTTGCCCTCGGTAGTTGTTGACAAACCAGCGGAACTCATCCAGCGCTTGCTGGTACTCACCTTTCTGAAGATACACCTCGCCCTTGAGATAGGATACGAAGTGAAGATAGGATGAGTCGCGAGGATTGAACTTGTCCAGCAGCGGCAATGCCTTATCGCTTTGCGAGGACTTGATCGCCAGCGCACCACCGAGCAGGTAAGCGAGTCTGCCCGCTTTCTCTTCTTTCACGAGCGCCAATGTTTCTGTAAGGGCTTCCGCGGCATCCTGTAACACGAAGCCCTGGACAACCGCATACAACAGCGCCGCTTCGCGCTTCATGGTGTTGTCAGACGTGCGGAGCGCATTGAGTTCGTCGATGCCACGGGTGAGCGAGCCGTGCATGCCCATGAGACTAAGCACCCAGTCGTACTTTTCAGGAACAGATCCGATGAGGATGTCAAGAATGGCTGCGGTCTTACGTGCCGGGGTGAAGTCGGGAAACTTATTCCGGCAGTCGCTTATGTTGAGATACGCCTGTCGGAGGTTCCACGCCGCATCGAACTCGTGGCCGAACTTGAGGTATACGAACGCCCACTGCAGGCGTAGTTCAGCCTGGAGGAAGAGGTCATCCGCCAATGATGACTTTGTCCTCCTTTCCAGGAGTCGCGAATAGACATCGTGATACTCATCATACCGCTCGCCATCTTCTGTAAGCACCAACTCGAGGGCGTGGGCAAGATTAATGACGTAGTGTTCCTGGGCAGTAGTGGGGTTATCGAGAAGGGAGAGCGCTTCGGAGAAGCGAAGGTCGAGGGTTAGGTCGTATGCACGGCCGACCTTTTCGGTAAAGGTCCAGTCGTCAGCAGTTGCCGGACGAGAGGAAAGGAGGCACAGCAGGAGAGACGCTGTGGCAATCAGGCGAAGGTTAGCCAACCTTACGACGCCTTGTGGTTGTCGTAGCCGTGCGGGCGGACTTAGGCTTGTCGCCTTCGTCCAGCGAATCCATGTCGACATCAGCGAGGATGCGGCCGGAGTGTTCGTCGATGACAATCTTCTTCTTCTCGCGGATTTCGGCGATCTTTTGCGGAGGGATAACGATGTTACATCCTTCGGCGGCGCCGCGTACGACACGAACGACGGCCAGTCCGTTGCTGAGGCTGGCCCGCAGGCGTTCGTAGTACTTCAGCAGCTTTTCTTCAATCTTTTCGGTAGCCTTGGCGCGTTCTTCCAGGAGGCGCTGTTCTTCTTCCTGGCTTTCGGCGAGGATGTCGTTAAGTTCGTTCTTCTTGTTATTGAGGTGTTCTCCGCGTTCGGAGATGAGGGCGTTGGTCTTTTCGATTTCTTCTTTCTTCGCGGCGATGAGTTCTTTGGCTTCTTTGGTGCGCTTCTCGCAGATTTGGATTTCCAGTTCCTGAAGCTCTATTTCCTTGGTGATCGCGTCGAATTCCCGGTTGTTTCTGACGTTCTTTTGTTGTTCTGTGTATTTCTTGATCAGTTTTTCCGCTTCCTTCGCCCCTTCTTTGTTCTTCTTGATGCTTTCCTCCAGTTCCTTCAGCTCGTCCTCAAATCGTGCCAACCTTGTTTTGTATCCTTCTATCTCGTCTTCCAGGTCCTGAACCTCGTCCGGGAGGTCCCCCCTCAGCTTCTTAAGCTCGTCTAGTTTGGTATCGATGGACTGGAGTTTGACAAGGGCTTCAAGTTTAGACGCGACCGATTGATTTTCCATTCTTTATAGGTAGCTAATTGGATTTGTGACCGTTTTTGAAAAATTGCTCGCAAAGGTATGAAATTTTTTTGTCAATAGCTCCGCGAGCAGTTCTTTGGTATGGATTTCACTTTCATAG
>DATCLO010000162.1:0-5876 GCA_036563875.1 Cyclobacteriaceae bacterium | reverse complement strand
CGGTGATTCGCTGTCCTTGCTACAGGAGATAAGCAGGAGGATACAAAGCCCTATAGCGTTTACCAGCGTCCAAAACAAGCGCCGCATAATCTCTTACAGGTTAGGTCTAAAAAATTGGGTTAGGCGAGGGTGTATTCTGTGGAAGGGGGAGGAGTAACCGGGATAGAAGGGGAATGTAAGTTTTTTGGCGATTAAGTGCCGAATGTGACGACGAGCCGTTTTCAGTAGACAGTAGGCCTCCCGACGGCAATCGGGAGGCCAATTGCCTACTGCAAAGAGGCGATAAGTGCCTGATTCATCTTCTGATACGGCTCATCATGGGCGGCTTTCGCGCTCTCCAGAGAGGCCCTGGCTGTAGCGAGGGCGCCGGCTTTGTCACCGAGGGCCTGCTGGATGCGCGCTTTCTGGTAAAGCAGCCAGTATGCATCCTTAAAGCTTTCTTCAGCCTTGTTGATCCAGGCGAGTGCTTGCTTCAGATCCTTGCCGTTTTCGAGGTAATATACCGCAGCCTGGAAGGCGTCACCGGCATTCATTTCCTTCGTCGATTGAATCGACGCCATGACCTTGCTATCGTATTCCACGCCGACCGTAAACTTTATGGACGTCTTCTCCCACGCAAGCTCAATCTTCGCCTGTTTGCTGTCGTCAGAGATGTCGCCAATGTTGACGGTCATCGTCTCAACGGGGTGTGCAAGCGTGACAGGCTTCACCTTGAATGAGGCTGTCTCTTTTGATTTGTCGTACAAATGCACATTACCGCCAAGCGACAGGTCGCTGTACAACATCACTGTCCACTCAGACGCACCAGGGATGGTGAGGAGGAGGTATTTACCCTTGGCCACTTTATTACCTTCCACGGTGACATCATCCGAAAACGAAATCACGGTACCGTTGTTTGCACCAGTGCGCCATATCTTGCCGTATGGCGTGACGTACTCTGGTCCGTCGCCGAAAATTTTCCTTCCCCGCATTTTGGGTCTGAAGTACTCGACCTGGATTTCGGTGAGCCCGACTACAGTAGACACCGTCCCTCTAGGACTTGCTGCCGGAATGACAACTTGCGCCTCTGCCGTGAGGCATATTGTTGCAAACAGTAAAATCGATAGAGTTTTCATAGATTAGGTGGTACTCCGTTTGTTGAGCGATAAATATAGCACAATCCCAAGTATGATTACGCGCCGAAAACTTCTTCGTAACGCCCTTCTGGGAACAATGTCCGTTGTGGGGATTCCCGCACTATACGGACTTGAAAAGGTACCATATCAGCGCAGGAAGCGGGTAATCATGACGGTAAGGGGACCAGTGCTTGCAGCGGAGCTTGGTTTTATCCTGAGTCATGAACATGTTCTGGTCGACTTCGTCGGCGCGAAGGATACCGGCTATCACCGCTGGAATCGCGACGATGTCGTCCGCGTCATGACACCCAAACTCGCCGCCGTAAAAGCTGCTGGCTTTGATGCGCTTTTCGAATGCACACCTGCATGGCTTGGACGCGATCCTGGTCTGTTGGTAGCGCTATCCGAAGTCACAGGCCTCCACCTCGTGACTAACACAGGCTATTATGGCGCGCGTCAAAACCGATTCCTGCCGGAATCAGTGCAAAAAGCTTCGGCTGAAGCACTCGCAGATAAGTGGATTGCAGAGTGGGAGCGAGGTATTGAAGACACGCGTGTAAAGCCGGGATTCATTAAAATCGGACTCGACGAAGGACCTCTGTCCGACATTCATCAACGTCTCGTTCGAGCCGCCGCCATCACGCATCGGGAAACCGGACTCGCCATCGCTTCGCATACGGGTGGAGGACCTGGTGCCTTTGAGGCGTTGGATATCCTGGCGGACGAAGGCGTAGCCGCTGAAGCATTCATATGGGTTCATGCCCAGGGTGAGAAAGACATTCAACGTCACGTTGCTGCCGCACGTCGCGGTTGCTGGATTAGCCTCGACGGTGTGCAGGACGACAACGCTGCCCGGTACGCGGACAACATCCTCGCCCTCCGCGATGCGGGCCTCCTCCACAAAGTCCTCATCTCCCAGGACGCCGGTTGGTATGATCCGGACAAGAAGGGCGACAGTACTTTTCGTTCTTACCTTTCAATCCACAACGTCCTAATTCCGTTGTTAAAGGAGAGAGGCGTCACTGATAATGAGGTGAGGATGATTTTGCATGATAATGTTCTCGATGCGTTTGGAGGCACTTAACCACAGAGGTATAAAACTCCTGTTTCCTCTGTGGTGAAGCAACCGTGGTGAAGCAGCTGACTGAATGAAATACGAAAAGCAGATCAAGCGGGAACTCAAGGCCTGGCAGCGCAAGATGGAAAAACGCCCGTCGGTGATAAACGATGTGTCGAAGGACATCCAGGTGGCGATGAACCGCCTCATCCCGGAGAAGATTCACAAGGTAATCACGGCGGCTATTGAGCAGATGACGCGCGCGGTACTTTTTGGCGCGGGCTACACGACGCGCAAGCCTAAAACATTCGACTCGCTGGAAGCACTGGAGGAGCATGTTAGGAGTCGTATAGCCTTCTATCGTAACACCGCGGCTGCCGAAGGCGCAGTGACAGGGTTTGGTGGCCTGTTGCTCGGGCTGGCCGACTTCCCGATATGGCTCAGCCTGAAGATGAAGATGCTGTTCGAAATCGCGGCGAGCTACGGCGTGGACACAAAGGACTACCGCGAAAGGGTGTACATCTTGCACATCTTCCAGCTGACGTTTTCCAGTCAGCGACGAAGACGTGAAATATTTGCGATCATGAAGGACTGGAAGCGCGTGAGCAAGGAACTTCCGGAGGACATCCATCAGTTCGACTGGAGGAACTTTCAGCAGGAATACCGCGACTACATCGACCTCGCCAAACTCCTCCAACTCGTCCCGGGCATCGGGGCAGTCGTCGGTGCCTATGTGAACCATCGGCTTACGGAGAAATTGGGGGTGACGGCGATGAATGCGTATCGGTTGAGGAGGAGATTGTGAAATGTTGATTCGTCACCACAGAGGCCTGCCGGCAGCACAGAGGACACCGAGTTGCACAGAGGTACCATGGTGTTCGTGCTAATCATTCGTGATTCACGAAGTCGCCAGTAGTGTACAAATCTCAATTGTGCAAAGAGATCACAGGCGCTTACGCGCAAGCGAGTACCCGAACGGACGAGTAACTTGCGCGTGAGTGCCTGCCTGCCGTTAGGCAGGCCTGTGCCCTTGTATACACCCCCGGCTTATGGCACACATGTGGCGACTCCCCTGCGGTCGGTAATGACGCACCAAAAAAACTAGCTCTGTGAAACTCCCTTGTCCTCTGTGCCTCCGTGGTGAAGAAACCAAGCTTACGGAGAAGTTGGGGGTGACGGCGATGAATGCGTATCGGTTGAGGAGGAGATTGTGAAATGGTTGATTCTTCACCACAGAGGCCTGCCGGCAGCACAGAGGACACGGAGTTACACAGAGGTATGATGGTGTTCGTGCTAATCATTCGTGATTCACGAGATCGCTCGTTGCGTGCAAATCGGCAATTGTGCAAAGAGATCACAGGCCTGCCTGGCGGGCAGGCCTGTGTCCTTCTATACGCCTCTGGCGTTGTGTACATATGTGGCGACTTCCTGCGATTTGTGATGACGCACTGAAAACTATCTCTGTGAAACTCCCGTGTCCTCTGTGTCTCCGTGGTGAAAAAAAGTGTTCATCACAACCTCATCCGAGACTCAGAGTCAACCCTTAATCAAAATCCCATAAACCTCTCATACCGACATCGTTACAACCATCACACTTGACCACCAAATTAAGATTGACCGTCATCAAAAATCATCGCCACAACGTCATTTATCGCTACAACTGTAGGAGGTTAGCGCGGAAAAAATTCTAAATTGCATTACTTTTTTAGCTGATAATTAGCCCACGAGGCGTGTTCAAAAATTATTTTGTTGTTTCCCTGCGGAGCATACTTAAGAGCCGTGTATACTCCGTGATTACCATCGCCGGCCTGGCGGTCGGGATCGCTGCCTTTTTCCTCGTCAGGTTATATGTAGATCACGAACGCAGCTACGATGCGTTCCATGAAAAGGCGGACCGGATCTATCGCCTGCAACAGGACCGTTATAACCAGGGGGAGATCACAAACCGGTCAGTCATGATCTGTTCCGCGGTGGGTGAGGCTGTTGCCGAAACCTTCGCTGGCGTCGAGACCTATGTCAATGTTCTTTATTCGCCCGCCGTCCTTACCCATGAAGATAAGGTGTTGGAGGAACCCCATTTCTACTTTGCGAGCGAAGACTTCTTCAATGTCTTTTCCATACCCCTGATCAGGGGCGATGCTTCTGCGCTGGGCCGGCCAGGCACGGTGATGCTTTCGGAGTCGGCCGCAATCAAATACTTTGGCGATGAAGATCCCCTGGGGAAGGTGCTCGACATGCGAGGCTTGTTCGATCTGGAGGTGACGGGAATTTTCGCGGACATTCCGGAAAACAGTCACATGGACATCGACGTGCTGGCATCCCTCCGAACGTATATCGACTATGCCGGCGATCGTGCGGTGGACTCCTGGAAATGGGATGGCTATTACACGTACATCCTCTTGAAGCCGGGCGCTGATCCGGATATTATCACGGCGGGTCTGCCGGGATTGGTCGAGACACGCACGGGCGACTGGCTCAGGGAGTCCGGTCAAAACATGGTCTTTCACCTTCAACCACTGCTTGACATCCACCTGTATTCGAATTTCAAGAACGAAATGAAGGCGAACGGCAACCACCAGATGGTGTACTACCTTGGCCTGATCGCTTATTTCATTCTCTTCATCGCCTATATAAATTATATCAACGTCGCGACGGTGAAGTCGCTGGAGCGGGCAAAAGAGGTAGGCATACGTAAAGTACTTGGGGGCTTCCGCTTCCAGCTCGTGGCACAGTTTCTTTCTGAATCGCTCATATACAATGTCGCCGCAATGGTGATCGCAATAGTAGCCGTATATCTTTTGCTCCCGTCTTTTGGCGACCTGTGCGGGCGGTCGTTCGATCCATCAGTACTCGTGTCCAAAGAGTTCCTGACCCTGGTGATCTCCATTCTTCTTGCTGGTACGTTACTGTCCGGATCGTATCCCTCCATGGTGCTTTCCGGGTTCAAGCCCATGCAGGTGCTGAAGGGAAAATTCACCGGCTCCTCGAATGGTACGATGCTCCGAAAGGGCCTGGTGATCATGCAATTTGTAACGGCCATTACGCTGATCATCTGCACGTACGTGGTGTACCAACAAATACGATTCCTCCGCACGCAGTCGCTGGGCTTCAACCTCGACCAGGTGCTTGTGGTAAAGGCGCCGCTGAAGAAAGACTCACTTTACAGTGAGTCGCTGAAGACGTTCAAGACGGAGGTAGAGCGACTGGCCAGCGTGGCGAGCATGACCTTTATGCGCGAGACGCCCGGCGCGCGGATTGTTGAGTACGCGAACGGAATCAAGCGACTCGGCAGTGGTGACGACCAGGTCAACCAATTTCAGATTGTAACTGTTGACGAGGATTTCACTAAGGTATTCGATCTGGAGTTAACCGCAGGCCGGATGTACACGGACACAGATACTGACGATTACAGTACCATGGTGATCAATGAACAGGCGGCGGCGGTGCTGGGCTTTCAAAATCCAAGCGAGGCCATCAACGAAAAGATCATCTGGTCCGGCGACACGATCACGATCATTGGCGTCCTGCAGAACTACCACCACGAAACATTAAAATACGCCGTATCGCCCGTGTTCTTCCCGCTCGACCCGTCGTATGGGGCTTATATTCCCATACGCCTTAACGGTGGCAATTTTGAAAGTACGATTGCCCAAATTGAGGAACTGTATCGCATCAGCTTCCCGGGAAATCCGTTTAGTTCATAC
>DATCLO010000161.1:0-23161 GCA_036563875.1 Cyclobacteriaceae bacterium | reverse complement strand
GTGTTATGCTTCTACCCGTGGCGTGCATGTTTTCGATGACATCATCGACAATTCGTGTCAATCGGCGGGGGTCGGTTTGTACCCTCGCATTGATGAGAAGTTCGATGCGATCCGCAGCATCTGTTGTGAACCTGTGGAAGTCATTCGAAGATGCTGTAAAACTGATCTTTCGTGCCCAGTTGCCGGCGTCGATAAAAAACTTTAGATGCCCGATAAGCAAACGTTCCTCTGAAATTCTGCGAAAGATAGCTTCCATGATTTTCCGAACGGCGTCCGCAGCCTTACCCGCATTGTCTTCAATTACAACTCTCTTATCGAGCCACGCCATGCGTGCCTCACCGTCGCCATACGTGTTGTAATCGATGTCCAGCACCAAGCCCGCCGCCTTCATGGTCTGCAACTGATTCAACCATTGTTCAACATCCGAATCAGCTGTCGAATTCTGAAACAAATAAGACTTCCCGCTGTACTCCTCGCCTAGCAGATCACGGATCATCTCCTTCTGATCTTCTGTGATGAGATCAGACTTGTTTATCACAATCAAATCCGCTTCCTCGAGTTGTTTCTTGTAAATGTAGCGAACCGACTCCTCGACAAAAGTTGCGCTGCCTTCGAGCAGCGAGGCCAGGAAGGCAGCGTCGGCAAAAATGCAAATCACGACATCAACGTCTGGTCTGAACTTTGCCAGCGGGAGCACAATAGTAGCGGCAAGGTCTGTGCACGTGCCAACCGACTCAGCAAAAACGAACTGCGGAAGATTTTCCGCCTCCAGGGAACGCACATGCGCATCGAACTGATCGTAATTGCAGCAAAAGCAACCACCGGCCACTTCGCGCGCCGGAATGCCCAGCTTCGTCATCGTCAGTGTATCTACCTGCTGTTCACCCTGATCGTTGGTGATCACACCAACCCGATGCCCACGTGCCATCAGCAATCTGCACGCGGCTGCGATGGCAGTCGTTTTACCACTGCCGAGAAAGCCACCGACAAGGAAAATCTTCATTTGCTTACAGATTCAATTTGCTGCTCGTGCAACTCAATTTAGGCAGATTAGGGAAATAACTGCCATTGCGTTCAAAAATTGAATGATTCACTTAAATTCAGCCCGGACGGACCAACCGTGGCCAACCAGATCTGTGATGCAGCCCCTGACGCTTCAAGGCAAGAATATCGTAATCATTGGTGGTACTACCGGAATAGGACTGTCGGCTGCCCTTACCTTTGTCAACTCCGGCGCTCGCGTGGTGGTAACAGGCAAGGACACTGAAAGCACAACAGCTGCTAAAGGCCATCTCGGCGAAGCTGGCATAGCGATTAGTTCCGACGCCACTGAACCCGGTACAGCAGAAGATGCTATTCGCCTATGCCATGATCGTTTCGGATCAGTCGATGGCCTGTACCATGTCGCCGGTGGGAGCGGTCGCAAGATGGGTGACGGTCCGCTCCATGAATTAACGCTGGAGGGATGGAATCACACGCTCGCGATAAACCTGACGTCGATGATGCTGTCGAACCAGGCGGCAGTACGATACTTCCTCGAACAACAACGTGGGGGAACGATCCTCAACATGGGATCGGTCCTCGGGTTTTCACCTTCTCCAACATACTTTAGCACACACGCCTATGCAGCAGCAAAGGCAGCTATTGTGGGCTTCAGCAAATCGATCGCCTCGTACTATGCCTCCAGGAATATTCGGGTAAATGTCATTGCACCCGGGTTGATAGAAACGCCTATGGCGCAACGCGCAGCCAAAGACGATCAGATCATGGAGTTCGTCCGGCACAAGCAACCGCTGGATGGAGGCAGAATTGGCACCCCTGTCGACGTGGATGGGCTGGCAGTGTATTTTATGAGCGACAGTTCACGCTTTACCACAGGACAGGTTGTAGCTGTTGATGGTGGTTGGAGCGTAAGTGAGGGTCTGTACAATTCAACAGAGTAGTTATCCCACATGACCACCCAGGCACTCAGCATCGGAATCGACCTTGGCGCCAGCAGGATTAAGGCAGTCCTGATGGACGAAACAGGGAATATTCTGCATCAGCAAACTACAGCCACACACGACGGCGACAGCAGGTTGTGGAAAAACGCCGTCGTCACCATCGTTAAAGATCTTGAAAAAAAATCGGGTCTGACGCCGCACGTTGGGATTGCCGCGCCAGGATTGCCGAATGATGCCGCGACAGCCATTGCTGTTATGCCCGGACGGTTGCAGGGACTGGAAAACTTCGACTGGTGTGAAAACCTGGGCACTCAGGCTGTAGTCCTCAACGATGCTGTCTCTGCCCTGATCGCGGAGTCGCGCTACGGCGCAGCAAAAAACTGCCGGCATGCTGTTATGCTAACGCTGGGCACTGGAGTCGGAGGTGCAATTCTCATCGACGGTCAACCTTACCTCGGTGCATTCAACAAGGCTGGTCATTTCGGACACATGGTGATCAACGATGAAGGACGTCCCGGAATTACAGGAATGCCTGGGAGTCTTGAAGAGTCTATTGGCAATGCCACCGTGTCTGAGCGTTCGGGAGGAAAATTCACGACAACACACGAACTACTGAAGGCTTATCGCAGCGGCGATGCCCTCGCGAAAGACGTGTGGATAACCTCGGTGCGAAAGTTAGCCATTGGACTGGCCTCAATTGTAAATATACTCTCACCGGAGGTTATCGTGCTTGGCGGTGGCATAACAGAAGCAGGTCCAGACTTATTTGACCCACTCGCTAAGTTCATGGACCAATACGAATGGCGCGCCGGAGGCAAACAGGTTACCATCGTGAAAGCAGTACAGGGCGATATGGCAGGTGCGATGGGAGCGGCATGCTATGCACGCGAAACCGCAGCCAGAAAGGAAGCGAAGAAATAAAAACAATGAGTTTGACCGAACGATATTTGGAACAATGCAAAGCCATCATTGCTCGCGTTGAGGCGCAGCAGCAAGCTATTGCACAAGCAGCACGATGGTTTGCAGATAGCATCCTCGCAGGACGGATGGTCCACGTTTTTGGCAGCGGCCACAGCCGCATCATGGTGGAAGAAATGTGGCCACGTTACGGATCGTATCCCGGCTTCAATCCCATCGTTGAGTTGTCACTGACTTTCCATAACCTTGTCGTTGGCGCCAATGGACAGCGACAGGCGATGTTTCTGGAAAACGTAGAGGGGCTCGCTGAAAGGATCTTGCGCAACTTCGGACTTTCTGAAAAAGATACAGCACTCGTCATCTCTTCGAGTGGTTGTAATGTGGTTCCGATAGAAATTGCTGAACAATTCCAGCGCCGAAAAATCAAGGTCGTAGCACTTATCACCCGTGAACACCTGGAAGCAACCAAGTCGAAACGCACTGATGGTAAGAAGTTATCGGACTTTGCTGATCTGGTACTTGACACCGGAGCGCCTGCTGGCGATGCGATGGTAAGTGTACCGGGGTTGGACACACCAGTATCTCCCGGATCGACAGTAGGAGGTGCTATCATTATTAATTGTATCAAGGCGGAAACAGCACGGCTGCTTACGGAGGCCGGACAACCGCCGAAGGTGTTGACCAGTGCTGCACTTGTGGGCGGCGATCGCGCCGCTGCGCTGTTTGAGAGCGCATACGATGAACATGCACACCGACTCGCCAGGTTGTATGAGGGTGCAGGTATTACGAAAGACCAAACCAACTAAACGCATCATGACGAACCATGTTCCCCTTCGCACAACGGTAATAGGGAGCTATCCTTTTCCCGGATGGCTTGAATTTGCTACTCAGAATCTTAACCGGTTTGGCGATGCCGACATAGAAGAAATGATTGAGGACGCTGTGATAGCCGCCATCCACGACCAGGTCAATGCCGGCCTGGATGTCATCACCGACGGTGAACAGACGCGACTCGATTTCAATCTTTCTTTCTATGGATACATACGGGGAATTCAAAACAACGAATCGGAACTAAGAAAGTTTGGTCCCCCGGCACACGACCAGCGGGGAAAACACAAGATTGTCGATGAACTCACCGCGCCAAACGGACTCGGCGCAGTAAAGGAATTCACCCGGTTACAGAAGCTGGCACCTCCCGGACCGGTACTGAAGGCGAGCGTTCCCGGTCCCTACACACTCAGCGGCAGGCTACTTCCCAACGAACGATACAAGGATCGTTACGAGATAACGGAGGCCCTGCTGCCAATTGTTCAGCGTGAATTGGTTGCGCTCGTGGAAGCAGGCTGCACCGAAATCACAGTTGACGAACCCTCCATGAGTTGTTATGCCTATCGCGAAGACACAAAACGCTTTGTCGATATTTTCAATCGAACGGTGAAACCTATTGTCGGAAAGACACGACTCAGCACACACCTTTGCTTTGGCAACTTCAAAGGAAGGTCAGTGGGGTATCGAAGCATTAAACCGATGTTGCCAGACTTCCTTGACCTGACCGTCGACGAAATTCACGTTGAAATGGCTAACCGTGAATTTGCTGAAATTGAGTTGCTCGGTGTCTTCGCAGAAAAAATGCACGTGGCAGTGGGCATTATCGATGTCAAAAACTACTACATAGAAACTGTCGAAGATGTCATCCAACGGATCAGAAAGTGCCTGAAGTATGTTCCGGCCGACCGGCTATCACTTGCTCCCGATTGCGGACTGAGCCAGACAGCGCGTTGGGCGGCACGGCTGAAACTCAAGAACATGGTGAGTGGCGCACGAATCATGCGGGCAACGCTATGAGCCTGATACCGGCGTTGAAAAAGGACGAGGAGCTCATCCGGGAAATGGATTCCTTTCTCGAAGCACCTGGATTTTGCCTCTGGTGGCTCGGACAAAGCGGCTATCTGTTGCAATGGAACGGCAGGCGAGTGCTCATCGATCCTTACCTTTCTGATTCTCTTACCAAGAAGTACGCGCAAACCGATAAGCCACACATACGCATGAGCGAACGGGTCATCGATCCTGAAATGCTGAAAGGCATCGACGTTGTGACCTCCAGCCATAATCACACAGATCACCTGGACGCTGAGACCCTCATCCCTGTCCTCCGGAACAACCCCAACGCTGCGTTCATCATACCCGAAGCCAACCGCGAGTTTGTATCAAATCGAGCGCAGGTGCCGCCGGAGTTTCCGACAGGACTTACCGATGGGAAAAGTGTTCAGGTCGGTGACTTTACATTTCACGGTGTCCCCGCGAAGCATAATGAAATAGAACGCGACGAAAACGGCAATTGTCGTTTCATGGGGTATGTCATCTCGTTCGGGAACCATCACATCTACCACAGCGGTGATACCCTCTGGTTCGACGACCTCCCCGATCTTCTCCGTCGGTGGTCCATTGATGTAGCTATTTTACCCATCAATGGAAATGATCCAGCCCGGAGGGTAGCCGGAAATCTCGATTGCGAAGAAGCGGTGGCACTGGGAAAGGCGACTGGTGCACGTTGTGTAATTCCCTGTCATTACGATATGTTCACCTTCAATACGGCTGATGTTAATAACTTCATTCGCGAAGCGGAAAACAAAGGTCAGCCGTACCGGGTCCTGAGGCACGGCGAAATGTTTCGATGCTGAGCTTTGCCGCTCACCTCTAAACTGGCTTCAGGGAATGGAATCTTTTTCTATATTTCGCCTCCCCATTAAATCCGCTTCCATGAAAAGAAGAAATGTCCTCAAGACAGTAGCTGCTGCAACTGGTCTAAGTCTGGCTGGCGCACTCCCAGTCAGCGCTACTCCTGCGAGACGCAAGGACCAAAAATTCAAGTTATGTCTTAACACGAGTACTATCAGCGGCCAAAGGCTGGGCGTTGAAAAGTACATTGATATTACCGCCCGCGCAGGTTATGACGCCATCGAAGTTTGGATTGGCGATCTGAGGGCCTACATGAATGAAGGGAAAAGCCTGGCTGCGCTAAAGAAACTAGCTTCAGATGCAGGCGTAGAAATTGTGAACGCGATTGGATTCGCGCAATGGATGGCGGATGAGGATGAGAAGCGCAAGGCAGGAGTTGCTCAGTTGAAAGAAGAAATGGAGATCATGGCGGCGCTCGGTTGTACGCGCATCGCAGCGCCCGCAGCAGGCGTGACATCTCCCCCCGATCTTTATAAAGCAGGCGAACGATACAAAGTCATACTCGAACTGGGAAGACAAACCGGCGTTACGCCACAACTCGAAGTGTGGGGTGCATCTCCGTTTAGCCACCTAGGCCAGGCATTAATGGTGGCCGCTGTTGCCAACGATCCCGACGCCCACATCCTTGCGGATGTGTATCACCTTCACAGAGGCAACTCGGGTTTTGACTGCATGAAGTTATTGGATGGAAAAGCGGTTGACATTTTCCACATGAACGACTACCCCGCATCGATTCCCCGTGAACAACTTCAGGATAAGGACCGCATTTATCCCGGCGATGGTGTAGCACCGCTAAAGGTTGTGCTCACACATCTCAAGAACATGACGGGCCCAAAGATTCTTTCGCTGGAATTGTTCAATCGTGACTACTGGCAGCAAGATCCGCTCACTGTTGCAAAAACGGGTTTGGAAAAAATGCGAAGGGTGGTTGCCGAAGTATAGTCGTTCGATTAGCTCTTCGAACTCCTTCTGAAGAAAAGTCGGGACACGGGAATCATCATCAGTCCTGCCAGACCGAATGTGATGAACGCTATACGCAAGTCGAAAGCGTGTGCCAGATAACCGACGAGGGGCGGGCCGATGAATACACCTACGATTCCATAGGTAGCGACGATGGAAATTGTCACAGGCGCCGAATACTTTTCAACGGTAGACGCAAGAAGGAAAGTCATCGGCACTATGGCAGCGGTGCCAAGGCCTACAAGGCAAAATCCGATCAGGCATATCCAAAACGAAGGGTAAAGGATCGAAATCGCGATGCCTGCAACGATCAGGATTGCACTAATGGTAAATGTGGATTTCATTCCTATCTGCTCGATAAACCAATCGGTGGCAAACCGTGACAGCGCCATGCAGATCATGAACGTGAGGTATCCTAACGTGAACAATTCGACACCTACCACCTCTCTGAAGTAGACGCTGTTCCAGTCGAACATTCCCCCCTCACAAATCGAAGCGAGGAATATCAGCAAACCGAGCAGCACGATCAGCGGTTCTGGTTTGCCCAACATGAGTTTATTGGCTGTCGTCGACTTGTCGTTACGAAGAAGGTAAGGGTACGCGATTGCGCCGGCTATCAAAGCAACCGCACAGATCGTAAGCATGTGCCACTCCAACGCGGCACCACGCGCAACAAATAGTGTTGACACACCGACACTGGCTATGCCCCCGGTACTCCAGAGTCCGTGAAACGAACCGAATATCTTTTTCTCAAACTGCTTTTGAAGGGAAAGCGCCTGTGCATTAATGGCAATCCCCAGGATCCGGGAGTGGAATGCGAAGAGACACATGCCAATGCCGAGAACAAAAACCGAAGGCGCTATGCCTATGACGACCAATGATAAAGCCAACAGGATCAGGGCAGCAATCAATGGCCCCCTGCTGTTAAACCGCGAAACAAGCCATCCCGAAACCGGCAGCCCCGCGAGAGAACTGAAGGGCATCAGCAACAACAAACTCCCAAGTTGAGCGTCGTTCAGGTCAAAGATGGCTTTGATCGTGGGTATTCGGGAAGTCCAGGCCGCAAAACAGAATCCTGACAGAAAGAAGTATACGCCTATGGAGATACGGTGCCGGATTCTTATGTCCATCGGGCACAAAAATCGCATTTTATTTCGCACACCCGTTTAATAAATATTCTCCAACGGCGAACATTTTCATAACGCTCACGTAATATATTCCCTATGTTACGCAAGGTATTATTACCTTAAGGACATGATAAAGATTAGTTCTATAGTACTTTTGGTGCTTATTGCTGTAACGGCTTCATTTGCACAATCAAAGGAAGAAAAGGCCGTAGCGGCCGCAGTTGAACGCTTACGTCAGGCCATGCTCGACGGCGACAGGGCTGCCCTTGAAAGTCTTACCGCGCCGGAGTTGTCTTACGGACATTCCAATGGACTGATTGAAGACAAGAAGGCTTTCGTCGACGCACTTGCCACCGGGAAGTCTGACTTTACGGAGATCAATCTAGTCAATCAGACCATCACCGTAGCTGGCAATGTTGCTATCGTCCGGCACGAACTCCACGGGCAGGCGAACTCGGGACCTGTCAAGATAGGCATCCTCCTGGTATGGCAGGGTAAGGGTGACCAGTGGAAACTGGTGGCCCGGCAGGCTTTCAAACTCTGACACCCGGCCCATGGTCTTCAAGACGCCTACACTCTAAAAAAGTCTAACCCCCAACTCCTATGAGGCTATTTCTAAAGGTCATCGGCACATTGCTGGTGCTCGCCGTTCTCACTGTTTCTGCCATCGTTGGCTATGTGGCGTTCGCATTACCCGATGTAGGCGAACCAGAGGATTTGCAAATCGAGTACACCGCCGAACGAATCGAACGCGGTCGGTATCTCGCTAATTCCATCACAGTATGCATGGATTGTCACTCAACGCGCGACTGGACAAAGTTTTCCGGACCTATAACCCCGGGTACCCTTGGAATGGGTGGCGATCGGTTTGATCAGAATGCAGGCCTGCCCGGCGTGTTTTACGCGCGGAATATAACTCCGGCCGGGATCGGACGCTACACAGACGGCGAACTCTTTAGGGTAATCACGTCAGGCGTCACCAAGGAAGGACGGGCAATGTTCCCACTTATGCCATATCCCAATTACGGCAAGATGGATCCGGAAGACATTTATTCAATCATCGCTTATCTGCGATCAATTCCCCCGATTGAAAATGAAGTACCTGAATCGAAAGCGGATTTCCCGATGAACCTCATTCTTAATACCATTCCACAAACTCCCTCCTTCACGAAGAAGCCCAACCCATCCGATCAAGTAGCTTACGGTAAATACCTCGCCAACGCCGGTGGGTGTGTGGAGTGTCACACACAAGTGGACAAGGGTCGTATCATCCCGGGATTGGAATTTGCGGGAGGTCGTGAATTCCTGTGGCCTGACGGATCGGTGGTGCGATCGTCCAACATTACACCCCATACCGGCACCGGTATAGGCTCGTGGACGCTTGAGAATTTTTTGGCGCGGTTCAGACAGTACACCGATTCAACTTATGTCGAAAGGACCATTCAACCCGGAGAATTCAACACACTCATGCCCTGGACCATGTACGCGGAAATGACCGACGAAGACCTCTCAGCTATTTACGCGTACCTCCGGACCGTGCCGGCGATTGATAATACTGTGACGGTGTTTACAGCCGGGGAAGGGGTGATCGGTGATCGGTGATCAGTCACACAGGAAGCTTCCATCCATTATGATACTCCGGCACAATCAGCTTGTTCGCCTCGGCATTATCAAACTTGCCGGCTTTGGCATCCCAATAGATTTTCGTTCCTGTCTTGAAGGCGATGTTGCCCATGTGCGCGTTGATCGCAGCAACGCTTCCTGAACGAATGGGTGTATTCAATGCATCCTGGCTATTCTTCTTGACAGCGTCGATGAAGTTTTGCGTATGTAAATCCAGGTAATTGAGTTCAGGCGGTTTAACGTACGCCTCGATGGTTTCCATCTTCGGCTTGCCTGTTGCAGCGTAGCCTTGTGCTTCGCGTTCAACGAGAACTTCGTACCCTCCACGGTTGACAACGAGTGTTCCATTGTTGCCGATGAAGGCGATACCCTCAGACCTTCCATAAGGACCGTTGTCAATACCGGTCGCGTGTTCCCACAACATGTTGAAATCCTGATACTGAAACACAGCTTGCAGGGTATCAGGGGTCTCAGATGCATCATCAGGATACGCAAGCTTTCCACCGGACGCCATCACAGAGATCGGCGCTTCGGCGTTCATAGCGTACAGTGCAATGTCGATTTCATGTACACCCCAGTCGGTCATCAGGCCACCAGCATAATCCCAGAACCAACGGAAGTTGAAGTGAAAGCGGTTCTGATTGAAAGGACGCTCAGGAGCAGGACCCAGCCAGAACTTGTAGTCAACACCGGCAGGCGGTTGGCCATCGGGAACAACCGGTACGGGCTTCATCCAACCCTGATAGGCCCATACTTTTACGAGGCGAATCTTTCCAAGCACACCCGATCTTACAATCTCGAAGGCTTTGCGATAGTGTGGACCACTGCGTTGCCATTGACCGGCCTGAACCACCTTACCAGTTTTCTCCTGGGCCTGAACCATGATTCGTGCCTCTTCAATGCTGTTGGCAATCGGCTTTTCAACGTAGACGTGCTTGCCGGCATTGACAGCATCTACCATCATTCGACAATGCCAATGGTCAGGCGTTCCGATGACAACAGCGTCAACATTGCGGTCATTGAGGAGCTCGCGATAGTCCTTGTACGTCTTGGGCTTGTTGTTTCTTAATTTCTTGTAATCGGCAACCCGCTTTTGAACCACATTCTCATCAACATCACAGATAGCCACCAGGTCGACATCGTTCATTTTGAGCAGGGAGGAGACGTTAGACCAGCCCATTCCATTGCAGCCGATCACGCCGATATTGATTTTGTCAGCCAACATGCATCCGGCAGTCGCACTAAGGATGCCGGTTTGGGCCAAAATCGAGCCGGCTACCGCCGCCCCGGTACCCTTGATGAAGTTCCTGCGATTCATATCGATTTTGTGTATTTTGTTGCTTGCCTCAAGAAAGGGAAAAGTTTTTGAATCCAGAACCCTCGCATGAAAATATTCATCCCCATCGCAATCCTCCTCACAGCCGCCGCCTGTAGCGAACGTCGCTCAAGCGACCAGATTACGTTGCCCCAGACGACCACCTATCCGGCTGAAATCCTTGAATTCGTCCCCTACGAAAACAATCCTGTCTTTACAGGCGGAGGCCCAGGCGCCTGGGATGAAAAAATTCGCGAACGCGGATATATCCTTCGAGAGGACAGCCTGTATCACATGTGGTATACGGGCTATCGCGAAGGCGCCGGAGAGGCTATGCATCTTGGATATGCAACATCGCCGGATGGGCTTACCTGGAAACGATACGAACACAATCCGATCCTCGACTCAGGATGGGTGGAGGACATGATGGTGCTTAAAGACGGTGACACCTACTATATGTTCGCGGAAGGTGAAAACGACATCGCTCACTTACTAACGTCTACGGACCGCGTAACCTGGAAGGAACAGGGACCGCTCGAAATCCTAAAGACTGACGGTGAGCCCATTGAGGAAGGCCCGTATGGGACACCTACTGTGTGGGACAAGGGAGGAACCTGGTATCTCTTCTATGAACGCAACGACTCCGGTATCTGGCTTGCAGAATCACGGTCCCTGCTCACCTGGATGAATGTACAAGACGAACCTGTAATACGTCCAGGTCCCGAGCCTTACGATAAATACGGCGTTGCCGTAAATCAGATCATTGAATACAAAGGAAAGTACTATGCCTACTATCATGGAACTGCCTATGAGGACTGGCGTGAGTGGTCAAGCTGCGTAGCCATTTCCGACGACCTCATCCACTGGACGAAATATGAGAATAACCCGATCATGGGTGACAACAAGTCCAGCCCTATCCTCGTACACGATGGCAGTCAGTACCGGCTCTACACCATGCACGACGAAGTGCACGTCCATTTTCCGCGCGACATTAACCAGATCCGGGCGTATCAGCCATCCGAATAAATTTGACTGTGCCTAAATTCTTCACTCAATTATCTTGTAATAAAAATTTTCCTTGCATGTATCGAACTTTGAAAACCCTCGTTCCGCTCCTTCTCATATTTGCTGGGCATCACGCCAATGCTCAGGAACGAGCTCCCATGCCTGACGTCGTCGCCAAAGGTGCAACACCAGTTCTGATTTCGTCAGAGTTCAAATTCACCGAAGGACCAGCCGTCGATGCAAAGGGTAACGTCTATTTCACAGATCAGCCAAACGACAAAATTTGGAAATGGTCGCCTCGTGAAGGACTATCAATATTCATGGAGGGTTCCGGCCGATCAAATGGCCTGTATTTCGACAAGAATGGCAACCTGATTGCCTGCGCCGACCAAAATAATGAGCTGTGGTCGATCGCACCGGACAAAACTGTTACTGTGCTCGTGCGCGACTTTCAGGGCAAGAAACTCAATGGCCCGAACGATGTGTGGGTGCATCCCAACGGAGGAATATTTTTCACAGACCCGTTTTTCAAACGCGATTATTGGGATCGGACAGAAAAAGAAATCGAGAGCGAAGACGTCTACTATCTTACTCCCGATCGAAAGACGCTGCGCGTTGCCACCACAGGACTGGTGAAACCCAATGGTCTCATCGGCACACCTGATGGAAAGACATTGTACGTTGCTGACATCGGTGATGGTAAGACTTACGCTTACGACATCGAAGCAGATGGCAGCCTGACGAACGGTCACATTCTTGCGGAAATGGGCTCCGACGGTTTGACGCTCGACAGTAAAGGCAACATCTATCTTACAGGCAGAGGGGTAACGGTATTTAGCCCGTCCGGCGAAAAACTTGGCGTAATCCCCATTCCTGAAGGCTGGACGGCCAACGTATGTTTTGGCGGAAAGGACATGAAAACCCTTTTCGTGACCGCTTCAAAATCGGTCTATACCGTCAAGATGCGGGTTAAGGGTGTTCGATAGGGCATTCCAACTTTTGGCGAGGGTATTGGTGTCTAAGTATAGAATACCAAAACCAACGACCTGTGTACCGCGCGCCTACCATCCTGCTCATGGCCGCCCTGATGGCCTGCTCCTCTGATGAGAATGACCCAAAAGTTGAAAGTCTCGCACTCGCTGCTAAGCGTGCCGCGGTCTTTTGCAATACCTCCCCAGGTGAAATGGACTGGGTGATGGACTTGATTGAATCCTCTAAGGGCGACCCGGCATTGGCAGGTCCGATTTACGCCTTCCGGTCCAACGGACAAGCTGTTTTCATGCATCAACCCTGGGTCATGAGCTGCCTTGGGTGCGTACTCTACGACTGTGAGGGCAACCGACTTGAGTTCGGGGCCATTGATCAAGGCGCACTGACGGAGGGATTTCAGAATCTTACGAAGATCTATTTTCCAGATATGGAATGATTCCGTGGCACGATTCGGTACACTTTGCCATCCGGCTTCGTGAAGACGTATAGTTCACCGTTGGCGTCACGACCAAACCGCAAGTCTACCCGCATATTGCCACAGATTTCCGCCATGGTTTTTATTTCTCCATTTAGCGAAACGCGAAATTCCTTTATTGGCGCCTGAGTGCCAAGGCGGACATCTTTCATCTCCACGTAAAACATCCTGCCAGAGACTATATCGCCAAAGATGTACTTTCCATTCAAGGCAGGCACTTCCTTTCCCCAATACTCGTAGCCTCCTGATATGGCGCTTCCTTCATCGTGGTCGTATTGCGCCACGGGATATGTGACGCCATAGCGAGCGTCATCCGATGGCAAGGCAAATACCTCTGCCATATTCTGGCGCGAATTCATTACAAATGTGCCTTCACGAATAGGCCATCCGTAGTCGCGGCCAGGCAGGATAAGATTCAGAGACTCAATGTTGTGATGACCGATGTTGCTCGACAGAATCTGTCCCGTTTTTGTCCAGCTAATGCGATGCGGATTTCTAAACCCATAAGCATAAATCTCTCCCAGCGCGTCTTCCTCCCCCGCAAAGGGGTTGGTAGCCGGAATTCCGTATTTGCCATTTGCGCTATTGCTGCCTGATGGATCGATTCGAAGAATTGTCCCCCATATCATTGAAGTCGAATGAACCAGTTCGGGGAAGCCAAACTCCACGCTTGCTCCGTCGCCAATACCTATATATAAGAGGCCATAATCTTCGTCGCCCGGCTTCGCCAGGGGATTGAAGGTGATCTCCTGCATACCGTGAAAGCTATGCACCATATTGACGCGGAACAGCTCACGGCCTTCCCCCTTGAATGGAACGGCAGAAGGGTCATTCGTTTTCCACTCGGTGAGAACCCACTGCAGCATGACCTTAATGGAGTCATTGTAGCTAAAGTCAGGTCGCCCGGCGGTGGGGCCTTCGGTATGAGAGGTGTACAGAAGTCCATTCTTTCTGAATTCCGGATGAAAGGCAAAGCTTCCGAATCCCGTTGCAAGGCCAGGTGTGTTAATGAATCCCGGCCGTAGTGCCGCCATGTCGATGTACACTTCAGGACCCTGTTGTCCCAGACGGTAAAGCTTTCCACGCAAATCCAGCACAAACAACTCTTTCGTATCCGGCCTGTAGTCCAGCTTCGCGATGCGCGTGCGAAGCGGCGGGTCGGCTGAAGGAGGAATCTCCGCAACCTGCTGGAGCTCCACGACCAGATCAGACATCGGGATTTTCTCAGGGATCGGGTCTACCAGTGAATCCGGATGTCTCGGCCTCCGGTTGCTCGGACGTTCCTTGCGCGTGTGCAAATATGCGATGAGGTTGTCGAGTTCTTCATCCGTGTAATTCGGAAACGCCGGCATTACTGATCTGTATGAAGCAAACAATGCGCTCGCACGCTCGTCACCCGAATGAATTACCTCCCCTGGATTCCGAATGAACCTCCGAAGCCAATCTAACGAGACTTCCTCGGTCACTCCTGAAAGTTGAGGACCGATTGCATCCCGATTGAAACTGTGACACGAGCCGCAATCCCTTTCAAAGAGCAATCGGCCCTGTGCAATAGCTACAGAATCCGTAGAAATTTCATTTTCCTGCTGTTTACTCCCCGATGAACACGATGCCAGGAAAAAAACAATCAGGAGAGATACGCCGGTGTCCCACGACGTCATCAAGAACCGATAATTTATTCTCATCGCCTATTAACGGCCCACACGGACCATAATATTCTTATAGTAGACTTTGCTGTCAGGATCGTGGCCCTGGATCGCGATGGTGCCTCCTTTGAGTTTCCCCTCTGTGTCGGTATACTCATTGACGGTCTTTCCATTCACCTTAACCGTGATCTTGTTGCCCTTTACGATAATGTGCTGTGTGAACCACTCGTTGTCTTTTGCCGGAGCTTCACGCAAATCCTTTTTTCCATACACACTCGCGGTTCTGCGCCAGTCGGTGTGCGAATTGTTTACCTGTATCTCTATCCCTTTTTCGGGCCATCCTTCTTTCTGGAATTCCGTGTGAACGTACATGCCTGAATTGGAGCCGGGTGTCGTCATGACGTCGGCCTTCCATTCAAAATCTGTGAAGTGATGATTTGCCACTTCGCCATCATAGAACAAATGTGCCCGTGGACCGTTGGCCACCAGCATATTGTCGACAATCTTGAAGGTTTGAGGATTTTCGTTCACCTTCCAGCCATTCAATGTCTTTCCATCGAAAAGACTGATCCAGCCATCATCCTGACTCAGACCCGGTACCACGAGCAACACAGCACACACCAGAAGGGAACACACGAAACGTTTCATAGCGCAATGATTGGGTGATGAATGTAGCAATTATTCATCAGGCAGCCAAGGATCCTTACCTTTTCACAGACAGTGACACGATACGCCAGGTGACTTTGCGCTCCATAGTCTCAAAAACTTTGGTGTCGTAGCTCGCCAGGAATCGGATCACATGGCCATCCGGGCAATTGTCGGCAATTCGAACAACTGAACTCTGTGTGAAGCCGTCCGGCCAACGCGAAGGGACAACTTCATCAACAAGGCGTTCTGCAAGGTGCTCCACGTATGGATCGTCTGTATACAGCCGTAGTCTGTGTTCGCCGGTGTAAAGCAAAACGTGCTCGCCGGGCGCTGCAATACCATCGCCATTTCCTTTGCCAAATGCTTTATCGCGGATCGCCCTCCCATCATCCACCGTTACATCTTCAAGAGGAGGCACGTCAAAGAAAACCGGAAGGACCACTTCATCTTCGAACGTTTTCTCTGCTTTTATCTTAACTCCCAGCTTGATCCATGCCGGCTCGCCGTGTGCGGGAGCTTTTTTGTTTGTTCTCACGGTGCACGTTACTGGATTGAACCTGGATTTTCGTGAAAGGCTTGTTGCCTGTGGCGCTTCGATTATCTCGAATGACGCATCCTCAGGTACGCTCAATTCGACCTGCGCTTTCGTTCGGCGGGACGGCAATCCGGCCCGATTATAGATCATTAGTGTGAGCTTGTGCGTTTCTCCCACGCGCAGATAGGTCTTCCTATCTTCCAGCGTGTAGCCGGTCACGATAAGATCTGGTTTATCGCCTTTTCTGAAAATGCCAACTACTGCCGTTTCGTTAAACTCAAACGCTAAACGCCCATCACTATTTGCTCGCATGTGCCGCTCGTCCATTCTGTCGGCTTGTGGCGACCATGTCACCACTTCGTAATCACCGTTCGGCTCGTACACGGGCGCTGTGGTGACTTTAGTAATCAATCCTTCGATGGGCGGACCATCCGGAAGCCATCGTTCACTCGAGATGTTGAATCCTTCGTTGGCAACCTTGCTCAGCACAATGAAACCCGGTTCCGACTTGTTCGACCGCACGTGGTAGTCCCACACATCGAACTCAGGATAGAAATCATAATGCCACCATCGTTCAGATTTCGGCAACGGATCCTTGAATGCCTCCACAACAAACTTCATGGCCGTTTCGAAAATTTTCGTCTCACCGGGATCGTCAATGAGATGCCCACCGCGGAAGCGCTGGAACGAATAGGAAAGACCTCCCTCCCAGCGTGCACCGTAATCAACTTCATCGTTGAGATATACCAGCTCGTCGTTCGTGCTCTGATGCAGCCGGATCTTTACATCCTTGAGATTCTTGAATGCATAGCGAAGAGGCAAGAGCGTGTGATTGTCAGGGTATCCAATGAAAAACTCAGGACTTCCCAGAATATTCACAGCCGCGCAAACTTTGTCCGGATACTTGCCCGCGATAAACCACGACATGAGTCCTCCCATGCTGAAACCAATGATGCCACGGTGATTTCGGTCGGGAAGCGTTTTGTACGTCGAGTCGATATGAGACACTAACTCCAGGAAATAATCCTTCATCTGGATGTTGGACGTGATGTTCTCATGGTTGCCCATGTTGTAGGGCCGCGGTTGACCTTCTTCATAGTTTCCGTCCCACATGACAAGGATGACGCGGTATTTATCGACCAGATCCTTGATCAGCTCATACTCCAGCTTCGCACTCGGGTCCATGTAGTGTCGTCCTCCCCATCCGTGAAAGAAGTAAATGACGGGAAACCGCTCCTCGTTGTTGTGGTAGCCTTCGGGCAGATAGAGACGATAAGATTTTTCGCGACCGAATACCTTGCTATGATGCGACAAGTCCTGATAACGGACCTTCGCCACTGGCTGGGCATGCATGAGCGCAGGCACGAGCAAACCTGCCACCCACCAAACAATCATGCGTAATGTGCGCATATCCGGGAAAGATGAGTTCTATGCAATGTAGTGTTTTCAGGAATGCGCGACACGCTTTATACTGCGTTCTATGACAGCAGCAATGCGATTGGCATCACCGTGAACCATGCCGGATGACATGTCATAGAGATAGTGAAGCCCACAAAAAATAAACCCGGAACCTAGACTTTAAGGCCGGACTGTACAGATCAGAGGTTAGATTCAGAAATGGCTGTAGCGTTACAAATTGTGGAGAGTCCGCGTTTGAGGCTGTACCTGCTCCGCAGCAGCACTTCTTTCTGTGAACGCGCCCGGAGGAACAACAGCACCATTCATCTTGCCTTCGATGAGGTTCAGCATCTTCAGCGTAGCGGTGATCGCTGCGGCCTGTTGATCGGCTTCGAATCCGCGTGTCTTGAACTGACGGTCGTCCATTTCCCACGTGATGATAGTCTCCACGAATGCATCGGTACGACCGCCCGGAGGAATGGATATCTTGTAGTCTACGAGTTGTGGAAGTCTTTTTCCAAGCCGGTCGTAGATCGACTTCACAGCCTGCATGAACGCATCGTACTGACCGTCGCCGGTCGACGTTGCTTCGTACACCTGGCCATCAATTTCAATGCTCAGCGTGGCTACAGGCTTGAGGTTGTATACGTGACTTGAATAGTAGTTCCGGATCTTGATCTTTTCCTGGAACAACTCACGACCGAGAACATCGGAAATGATGTAGGGAAGATCCTCTGTCGTGATATTTTCTTTCTTATCGCCTAGTTCAACCACACGCTGCGTAACTTTTTTCAACGCTTCAGGATCAAGCTCGATACCAAGCTCTTCGAGATTCTTCCTGATGCTTGCATTGCCTGATGTTTTACCCAGCGCGTACTTTCTCGTTCTGCCGAAGCGCTCAGGTATCAGATCGTTCTGATACAAGTTTGCCTTACTATCGCCGTCGGCATGCACACCGCAGGTTTGTGTGAAGACATTCTCTCCGATAACGGGTTTGTTATTCGGCACGCTGATACCAGAAAAGACTTCGACCAGCTTGCTCACGCTGTATAGCTTCGATTCGTCGACAGAGAATTCTGCTTTGAGATGATCCTTCAGCATCGCCACCACGCTCGACAAAGGAGCGTTGCCGGCGCGTTCGCCCAAACCGTTTACGGTTACGTGAAGGCCTGTTGCCCCTGCTTTCACACCAGCAAAGCAATTCGCTACCGCTAAGTCGTAATCATTATGCGTATGCAGATCGAATCCCTTACCTGGGAAGTTATCCACCATCTGCTTCACAAACCGATACGCCTCATCAGGATTGAGAACACCAAGCGTGTCGGGCAGCATGAACCTGACGATATTTTCGTCCTTCAGGGCATTCATCAATTCAAAGACGTAGTCGGGTGAATGGCGCATGCCATTGGACCAGTCTTCGAAATAGATATTGACCTTTATACCCAACTTCTGTGCATAAGCGATCGTTTTCCTGATGTCTGCAATATGCTGTTCAGGCGATTTTCTGAGTTGTCCTGTCAGGTGCTTGAGGGATCCCTTGCAAAGGAGGTTCAACACCTTTCCGCCGGCCTTGTGAATCCAGTCCAGCGAGCGGTTTTCATCGACAAAACCAAGGATTTCGATCCGGTCGAGATGCCCGTTCTCCGCGCCCCAACGGAGGATTTTGGTAGCCGCTTCAAACTCACCCTCTGAAATGCGTGCAGAAGCAATTTCGATGCGGTCAACGCACACTTCTTCCAGCAACATTTTGGCAATATTCAGCTTCTCCGTGGGAGAATATGATACGCCCGACGTCTGTTCCCCGTCCCGCAGGGTGGTATCCATTATTTGTACGTGCATGCGGCTATCCCTTTTGATCCCCTCCGTATCTCAAACCGTAAAACGGGCTGATTAGAGCAATGAGAACTGCGAATTTACGAGAAGTTGGCCCTGCCGTGCAAGTCTGAGACGGAATCCCGAACCAATTCCTCTCCTTTGCTAACGGTTATATCCGATTCTGGTTAACTTATGGCATAATCCTAAAGTATGGCGGACAATGTGAAAAAGGCCGGAATTACCCGGCGAAGGGCGTTTTTGAAATCGACGGGCGCGGCGGTCATTGGCGGAACACTGGCTTACAACATGGGTATTGTGGGCGCGATGGCAGCAGGATCGTCGAACACGCTGAAAGTTGGACTCGTCGGCTGCGGCGGTCGCGGCACCGGAGCGGCAGCGCAGGCTTTACGCGCCGATCCGGATGTAGTCCTTACGGCCATGGGCGATGTATTTGCCGACCGCCTGGAGCAATCGCTGAAGGCGCTGGCCGATGAGGTTCCTTCCGAAAAGCTGAAAGTGAGCCGCGAGCATCGTTTTGTCGGCTTTGATGCATATCAGAAGGTCATCAACTCCGGTGTCGACGTCGTCATTCTGGCTACGCCCCCTGGCTTCAGGCCCGAACACCTGACGGCAGCTGTGGATGCAGGCAAACACGTGTTCTGTGAAAAACCCGTAGCCGTAGATGCGCCAGGTGTACGCAAAGTGCTCGCGGCGGCAAAAAAGGCAAAGGAAAAAAATCTGTCGGTCGTCTCAGGCTTCTGCTACCGGTACGACTACGGCAATCGTGCGATGTTTGAAAGAATTCGTAACGGCGAAATCGGAGAACTCATGGCCGTGACTACCATGCGCTATGGTACAGAGTTGTGGTCGTATCCGCGACAACCGGGGTGGACCGACATGGAATACCAACTGCGAAACTGGCTTTACTACCGCTGGCTGTCCGGTGACCATATCGTCGAGCAGGCCGTACACAGCATTGATCTTATGTGCTGGGCGATGGGCAACCAGGTGCCGGTGCGCGCCACCGGATCAGGCGGACGACAAGTACGCACCGATCCCATCTACGGCGACATCTACGATCATTTCGCGATCGAATTCGAGTATGCCAACGGTGCACGCGGATACCACTTCTGCAGACAACACAACAACTGCACAAATCGCAATAGTATCGAAATGTTCGGCAACAAGGGTCTCGCCAGGATCACGATGGGAAGACATGTGCTGGAACTTTCAGGAAGAGAAAACTGGACGTATAAAGGCGAGAAGAACGACATGTACCAGACCGAACACGACGAACTCTTTGCTTCAATCCGCAAGGGTGAGCCCGTCAACGACGGAGAGTGGATGGCCAACAGCACCATGATGGCGATCATGGGAAGGGACTCCGCATACACCGGTCAGACGATCACCTGGGAAGAAGCTATTAACTCTAACAAAACAGAAGGTCCTCCACCTGATCAGTTGAGCTGGGATCTGAAGTGGGAAGGACCTGGAGTAGCAATGCCAGGGAGAGCGGTGTGAGTGCGAGTGGTTCGCAGATCGTGAGTCGTAACCCGGTATATTAAAATACCCTATGTGCCCCCTATGTGCCCTATGTGGTTCAGGACAACACTATTATTACCATTTCTCGTTCCATCCATTCTTCTCGCGCAGGACTACACGCTCCAGTTCGGCACGGAAGTGCCATTAGCGTCCGCGCTGTCGTTAGAGGAAGCCACAGCCATGCCCATCCGTTGGGTTAACGTGAATACAGCGGACGACACCTGGAAAGTAGATGGTGATGAACTGGTCAGCACAGGTCTTCCCATTGGTGTCATGCGCAGTGAGAAGCAGTATGAGAATTTCATCCTTCATGTCGAGTGGATGCACCTCGAACCCGGTGGCAACTCCGGCGTGTTTGTGTGGAGCAAGGCAATACCGGATGAGAAATCACGATTGCCGGATGGTGTTGAAGTTCAGATGCTGGAACTGGATTGGGTAAACCTCAATAAGAGAAATGGCGAAACACCGCCGATCGCCTACGTGCATGGTGAATTGTTTGGTGTTGGTGGCGTAAAAACGATCCCTGATAATCCCCGTGGCGAGCGTAGCAAGTCCATCGAGAACCGTTGCAAAGGTCGCGGTGAGTGGAACACCTATGATGTTATCTGCGTCGACGGCGTCATCAAACTATCGGTAAATGGAAAGTTTGTCAACGGAATTAGCAAGTCCACACAACGGAAAGGCTATCTATGTCTTGAGGCCGAAGGCGCGCCGATACGGTTTCGGAATTTAAAGATTATCGAACTTCCGCCGGGGGATGGAAGCGTGGACGGGGGTAATCGGTAGTCGGCCCCTCGACAAGCTCACGCTCACAATCACACTCACACTGTATCTCCCTTTCCTTCAAGTTCCTTCAAAATCTCACTAACATCCTCTTCCGTCGCCGTGAGTTTCGCCTTGCAAATGCGAATAAGTGCGGCGGCGCGCTTTACCTTCTCGGAAAGCTCGTCGATGGTGATTTCGCCTTCTTCGATCTGCGACACTATTTGCTGCAGTTCTTCGAAGGCTTCTGTGTATTGGGGGTTGTCGTTCATGACTCAGAATTTTTTTTGATGGATTTTACTTCGCTTTCTATGATGCCCTCATACAGCTGGGTATGAAGTATGTCGCCCTCCCGAACATCTTTCCCACTTTGTAATGCCTTGCCGTCACGTCTCGTGATACTGAAGCCACGCTTCAACACATTTACCGGATCGAGTGCAGCCACTGTACGCTCGAGATGATCGGTGCGCAAGGCAGCTTCCCGTATCCGCGTGAACGCATCCTTTCGGATGGCCTCCGCATAGCCCGCCAGTATCTGTGAGTGTTTGGTGCACAATAACTGAGTGCTCCGCGAAAGGGCACGTATAAATGTTTGCTGTCGTTCCCGTCCTTTGATGATCGGGAGTCGCGAAAAGCGTATAAGGTCGGTAGCACATCGTTCAAGCGAGGCAGCTGTATGGTTCAGCGTACTTGTGCTGAGCACTCTGAAGCGCTTCACGACATCAGAAAAGTGTCTTTGCTCCTCACGAAGCAGCTGACGGACATGTTCTTTGATGACCGCCTCCGCGTGTTCGAGGGGTACTGCGAAATCGTGAACCCGTTGTAAAAGGATATTTGCCAGGTCGGTGGGCGTAATCGCATTGCGATGCGCGACCATTTCCACAACCGTCTCATTGGTGGCATGACCTATTCCCGTGATGACGGGCAGGGGAAAAAGCGCTATCTCTCGTGCGAGCGTGTAGTCGTTGAAACACGACAATCCAGTATCACCTCCTCCACCCCGAATGATGGCAACGATATCAAAATGTTGCGCCACCCTGCGAATGTTACGGAGTTGATAGCGAATCGACTCCACAGCGCGGTCGCCCTGCAGTAGTGATGGAAACAGCCGGTGCACGAAACGGTACCCCCGCGAATTGCTTTCGATCACCTTCACGAAGTCCGCGTACCCCTTGCTTGTCTCTACAGAAATTACTGCAACGCGTTGCGGGAGCAGCGGGAATTTCAGTTGACGATTTCGATCGAATATCTGCTCCTCCCTGAGCCTTCTTATACACTCCTGCTTCTCCCGTTCAAGTTCACCAAGAGAAAATACAGGATCGATGTCGAGGATGGACAATGCCAGCCCATGTACGGAATCAAACGTGATCCTTGCACAGAACAACACCATAATTCCGTCCTTCAACGGTTCACCCACGACCTCCATGAATTTCTTGTTGATCTTTACGAACTCCTCGCGCCAAAGCGTCGCTTTCATTTGCGCGACGAGCCTGCCATCACGTTTCTCAACAAGTTCCGGATAGCAATGTCCTGAGTGTGGATAAAGATGCAGCTTGATCATTTCCGCCTTGACCCAGAAGGACGACCCGTACCGGTCGGCCAGTGTCCGTTGTATGCTGCGGGTGACCTGGGAGAGGGAAAATATCTTCCGTTCGCTGATGTCGTGGTTGTCCTGCATGGTACGGGAGGCGACCGTGATCTGTGTCCGATAACGATCCTT
>DATCLO010000160.1:0-75552 GCA_036563875.1 Cyclobacteriaceae bacterium | reverse complement strand
ACAAAACATAAACAAAGAGGGGACTTATCGTCCCCTCTTAAATGACTTAGTAGAAGCGGCTTCAAAATTAGTCGTTTTTTAATTATATCACAAAATATTGTGTTATTTGGACGTTCTGAACCACCGTATGCAGGGCCGATTAATTCCAATTTTTTGCCTGATTGCGCTCCTCTCGTGCGAAAAAAGCCGGAAAAAGCCTCAGGTCGCTGAAGACAACAAGCCAGTATCGATTGAAGTTCCAACTTTCAACGCGGACAGCGCCTACGCCTTCGTTGAGAAGCAGGTAGCTTTCGGCCCCCGCGTTCCGGGCACCGCGGCCCATGCGCGTACAGCAGAATACATCACCCGCCGGCTTTCTGAATGGGGAGCGACCGTCACCGTGCAGGAGTTCGACCAGACCATGTACGACAATACGCGTGTACGTCTGAAAAACATTATCGCATCCTTTTATCCGGAGCGGCAACGCAGACTGCTGTTTGCCGCACATTGGGACACGCGCCCGTTCGCAGACAAGGACAAGAACAATCCCAACGCACCCATGGACGGTGCCAATGACGGCGCCAGCGGCGTGGCAGTCCTCATGGAAATCGCGCGGGTACTGAGCTCCGCGGAACAGGCCCCTGAAGTGGGTCTCGATATTATCCTCTTCGACGGCGAGGACTGGGGTGAACGCTTTGATGAACGCCGCATGCCTCCCCAGGGCCTTCAAAGCTGGTATTGCCTGGGCTCGCAGTACTGGGCGGCACACAAACACAAACCGGGTTATTCCGCGTACTACGGGATTTTGCTGGACATGGTGGGAGCGAAAGGCGGAAAGTTCTTCCGCGAGGAGCTTTCCATCCGCTATGCGCCAAGCATTGTCGACAAGGTATGGAATACGGCGCGACGATTGGGATACGGACAATTCTTTGTCAATGAAGTCCAATCAGAAATCATCGACGATCACAAGTTCGTCACGGAGATCGGTCGGATCCCGATGATCAATATTGTAAACTACGATCCTGTGATCGGATCCTTCGGCGCGTTCCATCACACCCAGGACGATAACATGGAGCTTATTAGTCGGGAAACACTGGAAGCAGTAGGATCTACCATACTACATGTTCTGTACGAAGAACGCTCAGGCGTGTGATGATCTAACGGTTCTTGTACATCTCCTCGTAGTACCGAAGGTATTCTCCGGACGTGACGTGATTGAGCCACGCGTCATTGGCAAGGTACCAGTCCACCGTTTTCTCAAGACCTGCATCAAAGCTTGTTTCGGGTCGCCAGCCAGTTTCGCTTATGACCTTTGATGCATCGATCGCATAACGGAGATCGTGGCCCGGACGGTCTTTTACGAACGTGATGAGCTTTGCTGATTCACCTTCTTCACGTCCCAGCTTCTGATCCATGATGCGGCAAAGCAGCTTCACGAGGTCGATGTTTTTCCATTCATTGTTGCCGCCAATGTTGTAAACGGACCCGACTTCCCCGACGTGAAATATTTTGTCGATGGCGTGCGCGTGGTCTTCGACGTACAGCCAGTCCCGGATGTTCTCGCCCTCGCCGTAGACGGGAAGCGGCTTACGCAGGCGAATGTTGTTTATCATTAGCGGGATAAGTTTCTCCGGGAACTGGTACGGTCCGTAGTTGTTGGAGCACCTGCTGATGACTGTAGGCAATCCGTAACTGTTGTTGAACGCCGTGACGAAGTGGTCGCTGCTCGCCTTAGACGCCGAGTATGGTGAACGAGGATCGATGGGTGTTGTTTCCGTGAAGTAGCTGCCCGGTGCTGCCGTACCATACACCTCATCTGTTGAAATGTGGTAAAACCTCTTGCCCTCGAACACGCCGTCCCATGCGGTAAGCGCAGCGTTCAGCAGGTGGATGGTTCCAATCACATTCGTGACAGCGAACTCTGCAGGATTGTGCAGCGAGCGATCGACATGCGATTCGGCTGCGAGGTGAATGACACCGTCGATCTCATAGCGTCTGAACACGTTATTCAGGAACTCGACGTCAAGAATGTCTCCTTTTTCAAAGTGGTAATTGGGCTTCCCTTCTATGTCCCGGAGGTTTTCGAGATTCCCGGCGTACGTGAGTTTGTCGAGGTTGACGACGGTATACGACGGATAGTGGGTAACAAATCGCCGTACGACATGTGAGCCGATGAATCCGGCCCCGCCCGTAATGAGAATCTTCCTCGAAAGGGCAGTGCTATCGGATGTACTGGTCGAAGTTTTTGTGGTCACGTTGATACAGGGTCTCCGTGGGTAGCGATTTAAAATACTCGTACGTAATTTTCAACCCTTCCTTGCGATTTACCTTCGGCTCCCATCCGAGTATCTCCCGTGCCTTTGTGATATCGGGTTGTCGCTGTTTCGGATCGTCAGCGGGAAGCGGTTTGAAGATGATCTTCTGCTTTGTACCCGTGAGTTTGATGATCTCTTCAGCAAACTGCATGATCGTAATCTCATCGGGATTACCAATGTTGATCGGATAGGGATAGTCAGACATGAGGAGCCGATAGATCCCCTCGACCTGATCATCGATATAGCAGAATGAACGTGTCTGCGATCCGTCGCCAAACACCGTCAAGTCCTCACCGCGAAGCGCCTGGCCGATAAACGCCGGCAACACTCTGCCATCGTTCAGACGCATACGGGGTCCATACGTGTTGAATATTCTAACGATACGTGTTTCAAGTCCGTGATACGTGTGGTACGCCATCGTGATGGCTTCCTGGAAGCGCTTTGCTTCATCATACACCCCACGGGGACCAATAGGGTTTACGTTACCATAGTAAGACTCCGGCTGAGGGTGGATCAGGGGATCGCCGTACACTTCGGATGTAGATGCGACCAGGATGCGAGCTTTCTTCGAACGCGCAAGTCCCAGCAAATTGTGGGTACCCAATGATCCTACCTTCAGGGTCTGAATCGGAATCTTAAGGTAATCAATGGGGCTTGCCGGAGAGGCGAAGTGAAGTATGTACTTCAGATCACCGGGTACGTGAACAAATTTTGATACGTCGTGATGATAGAACTCAAAATCGGGCTCACGAAACAGGTGTTCAATATTGCGAAGATCACCCGTGATAAGGTTGTCCATCCCAACGACCTGATATCCTTCCCGCAGGAAACGGTCGCAAAGGTGAGAGCCAATAAAGCCGGCCGCACCCGTAATAAGTACACGTTCCTTCTTAGGCATTGATCACCTCCCTTCCTATGCTATAGTAGGTGTATCCCAAATCTCGCATTAGCGAAAGATCATACAAATTTCTACCGTCAAATATCGCCTTATTTCTCACAAGCGACGATAATCTATCAAAGTCAGGCGTTCTGAATTCCGGCCATTCGGTCGCAATCAGTATTGCATCGGCACCTGTTGCCGCTTCGTATGGGTCTTCAAAGTAGGTGATGCGGTCGCCCATAATCTTCTTCACATTCTCCATTGCCTCAGGGTCGTGCGCACGGACACTGGCACCTTCATTGAGCAGGGCATCGATATTGTAAAGCGCAGGTGCTTCACGTATGTCGTCTGTGTGCGGCTTGAATGCAAGACCCCACACCGAGATGACTTTCCCTTTGAGGGATCCGCCAAAGTATTTCCGCATCGCCGGAATGAGGCGTGTTTTCTGACCTTCGTTTACAGCCATTACGGCCTTGAGAATTCTGAAATCATAGGACGCTTCTTCGGATGCTTTCGCCAGCGCCTGCACATCCTTCGGGAAACAGCTTCCGCCATAACCGATACCCGGGAACAAAAATCGTTTGCCAATACGGCTGTCAGTACCGACACCCCTTCGCACTGCATCTACATCCGCGCCAAGAAGCTCGCAGAGGTTCGCGATCTCATTCATGAATGTGATCTTGGTGGCAAGGAACGAGTTAGCAGCGTACTTGGTCAATTCCGCGGAGCGCTCATCCATGAATATGATCGGGTTACCCTGGCGAACGAGCGGTCCATACAACACTTCCATGATCTTGCGGGCGCGCGGTGATCCGGTCCCCACAACGACCCGATCGGGCTTCATAAAATCATCGACCGCGACACCTTCCCTCAGGAATTCAGGGTTGGAGACGACGTCAAAATCAACTTTAGTGTTTGCAGCGATTCTGGCTCTAACCTTCTCGGCCGTGCCAACGGGAACAGTACTCTTATCAACAATTACCGTATAGTCGGTAAGGAGTGGACCCAGGTCATCAGCCACCTTAAGAATGTACTTCAGGTCCGCCGATCCGTCTTCGCCCGGAGGTGTGGGAAGGGCGAGAAATATTGCCTGGGCACCCTGGATGCCTTCAGCGAGGCTGGTGGTAAAAAATAACCGGTTTTGGCGAATGTTCCGCTCGAACAACTGTTCCAGTCCGGGTTCGTAAATCGTGATTTGACCGCGGCGGAGCTTGTCAACCTTCTCTTTGTCTATGTCGATGCAGGTGACCGTGTTTCCTGTTTCAGCAAAGCAAGTCCCGGTAACAAGACCGACATATCCAGTACCAACTACAGCTAGTTTCATTGAATCAGAACTTTGATTGAGTTGCGAAAATAGAAGTTTCGGGTGGCGCCGGACATGACCAAAACTTGATTTCCTGACAATCTTCGTCATCGCCTAACATTCGTTTGGCTAATCCCATGTTTTAACCGACCTTGCGAAAAAAAGGCGATTTATGAGCGAATCCGGGGTAATCGACTTTACCGACACCGAACAGCAGGCGATGATCCGGCAGATGATCCGTGACTTTGCCGCGCGGGAGATCACGCCGTTTATGATGGAATGGGATGAGGCGCAGACTTTCCCTAAAGAGCTCTTCCGGAAGATGGGCGAGCTGGGGCTCATGGGGATGCTCGTTCCGGAGCAGTACGGCGGAGCTGGGTTTGGCTATCTGGAGTACGTTACCGCCCTGGAGGCGATCTCAAAAGTTGATGGAGCCATAGGATTGTCGATGGCCGCCCACAATTCCCTTTGCACCAATCACATTTTGACGTTCGGAAACGAAGAGCAGCGTCAAAAATACCTCCCGAATCTCGCCACCGGGCGGTGGGTCGGCGCGTGGGGACTTACCGAGCCCAATACCGGATCAGACGCAGCAAACATGAATACCGTCGCGGTTCGCGATGGTGATCACTACGTCCTGAACGGCACGAAAAACTTCATTACGCACGGAATTAGTGGCGATGTCGCCGTTGTGATCGCGCGAACAGGCGAAAAGCGCGACTCCCATGGTATGACGGCCTTTGTTGTGGAGCGTGGCACTCCGGGATTTCAGGCTGGAAGAAAAGAGAATAAGCTGGGAATGCGGGCGTCCGAGACAGCCGAGATGATCTTCCAGGATTGCCGGATACATCAGTCGCGGCGACTGGGTGAAGAAGGAGACGGATTTATTCAGGCGCTGAAAATCCTCGACGGCGGCAGGATTTCCATCGCAGCCATGAGCCTAGGCATTGCCCTGGGCGCATTTGAGGCGGCACTAAAATATTCGAAGGAACGGCACCAGTTTGATAAGCCCATCTCTGCTTTTCAGGGGATTTCATTCAAGCTGGCCGACATGGCTACGAGAATCGAAGCGGCTCGCTTGCTCACCCTTCGGGCAGCCTGGCTGAAAAACTCGGGCCAGTCGGTATCAAAGGCATCCGCTATGGCAAAACTGCATGCCTCTGAAACGGCAGTCGCCATCGCCAACGAAGCCGTCCAGATTTTCGGAGGATACGGATACACGAAGGACTTTCCCGTAGAGAAGTTCTACCGCGACGCCAAGCTGTGTACAATCGGAGAAGGGACGTCGGAGATACAGAAGATTGTGATTGCGAGGGAGGTGATTGGTAGGGAAAGGGATTGATTTGCGATTTGTGATTAGCGACTGGCGATTTGTGATTGAGGTTTCTTAGCTGGGTGATCCCAAGCCGAATCCCCAGGAGCCCAAATCTCAAATCACTAATCGCCATCTAAAATCGCCAATCTATTGGTCTTTTCTTCAAAAAAGGCTATATTTGCACCCCTTAACAGTAAGGCGAAGAGTTAAAGTAAATTATGATCGTTGTTAACATAAAAGAGAACGAGTCGATTGACAAAGCGCTGAAGCGCTTCAAGAAAAAGTTTGAAAAGACCGGCATTCTGAAGGAATTGCGGGCGCGCACCGCATACGAAAAGCCTTCTGTTCGGCGCAGGAATGAAGTGATCCGCGCTATCTATCGTGAAAAACAACGCCAGAAGGCTGCGAGCTAATCGCGCGTCGCCCCAGGTAGGATATAGGTCCCCTTCGTGCTTTTCCGGAGGGGATTATTTTTTTACATTAGCTACACCGGGGGCGCTGCGCAGTTATGAGAGAATCCTTCCTTAAGTACCTGAGGTATGAAAAACGGGTCAGCCCCCATACCCTGACAGCATACCAGAACGACCTCAGACAATTCGAAAAATTTATATCAGACACCTTTCCGGACGAAACCATTGACCGTGCGGAACACAATGTCATTCGGTCCTGGATCATCAGCCTCGTGGACAGCGGAATGGACGCCGCTACCGTCAACCGGAAGATTGCGTGTCTCCGGACGTACTACAAGTTCCTCCGCGTGCACGGGTCTCTAAAGAAAGATCCCATGACGCGAATCCGGGTGCTGAAAACCCGTAAACGCCTTCCCGACTTTGTTCGGGAGGAACACATGAAGGCGGTGTTGGATGCTCCTGAAAAAATTCACGAAGAGAAGACGGAGCAAAAAGGGAAGAAATCGGAAACTCCTTTTAGTCTGAAGAGAAAACAACTCGTCATAGAGCTGTTATACGGTACAGGTATGCGTCTTTCAGAATTGATCGGGCTAAAGGAAACGGACATTGATCTGAAAAATTGTGTTATAAAAGTATTAGGGAAAAGAAACAAGGAAAGGATAATCCCTTTTCCTCAAAGTCTCGTATCTCTTATTAGCGAGTACCGTAAACTAAAAAAGGATGCCATCCGCGGTTCCGCAACCGATCGCCTGATCGTGACGGACAACGGGGTGGCCGCATATCCCATGATGATTTACCGAATTGTGAAAGAATGTTTGCAGGAGGCGGGATCAAAACGAAAGAGTCCACATATTCTGCGCCATACATATGCCACGCACCTTCTCGACAGGGGCGCCGAGATCAATGCTGTGAAAGACCTTCTTGGTCACAGCAGTCTCGCGGCTACACAAGTGTATACGCACAACTCCATGGAGAAACTCCGAAAGATTTACGAACAGGCACATCCTAAAGCCTGAATATGTATTGAACGCTTTTAGCTCGTATGCCTATGTAACACGTGTACTGAGGCCGGAACTAAACCGGCAAGTTGTTTTATCCTTCACTAAATTTTTGATTATGAAGTTACAGGTTCATTCCATTCACTTTGATGCAGACCGCAAGCTGATTGCTTTCATCCAAAAGAAACTGGATAAGCTAGAGCGGTTTTACGACCGGGTCATTGACGGAGAGGTTTTTCTGCGTCTTAATAATGAAGGTACGGACAACAAGACGGTTGAAGTCAAGCTCAATGTTCCGGGCGATCGCCTTTTTGTAACAGAGAAAGCCCGGACTTTCGAAGCAGCAACGGACCTCGCTGTTGATACGTTGAGTACACAGCTGAAACGGTTTAAGGCAAAACTTCAGAGAGTTTAGTTTAGATGCAGATGCAGTTGCAGACGCAGTGCCAGTGGCAAAGTGAGAACTGCATCTGCACCTGCATCTGCGACTACATCTATTTGGGGAAAAGACTTGCGTCAATATTAGGAATGACCTTCAGTGCATTCTTGTAATAAATCTTCTTCAGCACTTCATCTGGAAGATCGAGACCGTACATTCTCCAAAACGCGTGATAGCGTTTGTGATAGGGGAAATAATCGTCGGCGGTTTCAAGCACCCGGAAATACGTGGTGTATTCTTCCGGTACCCATGAGTCCTTGCCAAACATAACGCGGTCCTGGTACTTAATGAGGAATTCCCGCGCGAACCGTGGCTGACGGCCGAGCTCGGCGATCACCGCACCGATCTCCGTGTACATGTTCGGGAAGGCATCCAACAATTCTGCGAGCTTCTGCAGGTTGTTGCCGTACCATCCGAGGTGCGCGTTGATGAAGATCGTGCGGGGATGGCGACGGAACACGTTGTGTTGTTCGTTGATGATGGTCTGCCATGGCGCGGGATCAGTATCACTGCGCTTCCGTCCGGGACGCGTTTTCAACTCCAGCCATCGTTCGTTGTTTTCATCCATGGGATCCCAGAAGGGTTTCGGGTCTGCGGAGTGAATCAGCACGGGAATTCCGAGCTCCCCGCACTTGTCCCACACTGGGGCTATGCGCGGATCGTCTATACGAATGCGATTCCCTTTGCTGTCGCGATCGAACATCCCAAGGCTCTTGTATATCTTCAATCCCGATGCTCCCATCTTTACATCTTCCTCAAGCTGCTTTGTCGTGCGCGCAGCCCATTGGGGGTCGTCAATTCCTTCAAAGCTGACATTCGTGAACACGATAAACCTGCCAGGATACTTGCGCGCGTTTTCCAGCGAACGCCTTAAGTGGTCGCTGTCGCCGCGTCCGCGTCCGCTGAGATTTACCATCACTTTCATGTTGAGTTTGTCCATCTGGGCCACCAAACCGGAGAGGTCGCCGCTGGCCATACCGAACTGGTGGTTATGGACATCGATGAAAGGATACTTGGCACGGGTGAGGACGTGTTCAGGGACTACAAGCGTGGATGGCGGATCATACGCCTCAAAGTCCATTTGCTGGGCCAGGAGCGGCTGAACCAGCGTTATAGCAAGCAAGATGGCGGTCAAACGTGTGTGCATAGGGTGAATTTTTCTGAAAAATAGAAATTATCCGGCGGCGCTTTATCGAAAAAAGGTGTGCGGGAAATAGGGTATTTGACTGGTCGTTATTCATACAAACGCCCTCCGTTTTACGCTGCTGATTAAAACCCTTAACTTGTGGCATAACCGCCAAACACAATGCAAAAGTCATCTCTGACGCTATTTTTCGTGCTGTCGCTACCAGCCATACTTTTTGCACAATCTGACCCCCTCGCGGGCGCAAAACAAAAGATGGACGCGGGCGACTTCGCTGGTGCCCGGGCCTTGCTCAACACAGTGATCCAGAACGATCCCAAAAACAAGGCCGCCCTGACGCTGCGTGCTGAAGCTCGCATGGGCCAGGAAGACATTTACGGCGCTATTGCCGACCTAACGCACGCGCTGGAACTCGATTCTTCCGACCACGGTGCGCTCAACCTTCGTGGTGAAGCCAAGATGCTGCTTGGCGACGACGAAGGCGCAATTGAAGATTTTGACAAGGCAATACAGCTCAATCCAAAGAACGCCGATGCGTACACCAACCGCGGTCTTGCAAAATACAATATAGAAGATTTGCAAGGTGCGTACTTCGATTTCTCCAAAGCGCTGGACCTGGGTCCACCCGATGCTGACAAGTATTTCAATCGCGGACTTCTTAAAGCCGAACTGGGCGAGTACTTAAGCGCCATTGACGACTACACGAAAGCCATTGAACTCGACAAAGAAGATGCGTCACTCTACAACTATCGCGGCGTGGCCTACTACGCTGCCGGCAATTTCAAGGAAGCAATCGCAGATTATGACGTAGCGATAAAGTTAGATCCTGAAGATCCGCTTAAGTATGAAAACCGCGGACTTGCCCGCAGTGCGATGGAAGACTATGAAGGTGCTCTTGCGGATTATTCGAAGGCCATTGAGCTGGATCCCGAAGATCCAGACACCTACAACCTGCGCGGTGTGGTCAAGTTCAATTTGGAGGACCACGATGGCGCCATCGCCGACTACACGAAGGCAATTGAAATCGATAACACGAATCCTGTGTATTACGACAACCGTGCCCTGAGTCGAATGGAAAAGGAAGACTACCAGGGCGCGCTGGAAGACTACACGAGTTCAATCGAACTTTATCCGCAGGACCCCGAGACGTACTATCAACGCGCACTCGTTAAGCTCGCCATGAACAACCAGTACGATGCGTGCCTCGATCTGAAACAAGCAGACACGCGTGGCTCTGTCGATGCGAAGGCGTTGTTAAAAAAGCATTGCAAATAGCCACACCATAACCAACTTCGCGAGAACGCGACGCTTGATTTTTTCCCCGGCGCCGTCGCAGGCCGTCAATCTCAAATCCCTAATCGATAATCGATAATCGCCAATCACTCGCTTTTCTCACCGCTTGAGCACCATCGCTCCCGCAATTACATCGTGAAGCGCCTGCTTGCGCCGCGTAAAGGCTGCGGCCACGTATCCCAGCAGGAGCAGCGCGGTCGACAATATTTTGGATGCGTTGCGAAGGATCGACTTCGACAAACTCAGCCGCCCTCCTTCTGCGTCCGTAACCTTGAGCTCAAGCGCCAGCTTGCCCAATGACGCCTGGTGACGCGAGGCCTCCATGACGCCGTAATACAGAATAGCCACTACAATCAGTACCAGCGTCGATACGTCAGGAGACAATACTGTCTGAAGAAATGTCGGCCCCTGATCGGATATATCAGGATCAAAGGCGGCAGGAGGTATAAGCGTATCGTACAGCGGAATTATGATCAGTAGGTAGAGGACTGAGAGGACAATGGAATCGATGACAAAGGCCACCACGCGCAGCCAGAAGCCTGCATAGTCGTCGCTCATAAGTTTAGGTTAAATGGTATCTAAAGGTAGTAAATCGTGCCTAATTATTTGCGCATCAGATTGAACGCCGAACTTTTTGGCCGAAACGCTATTAGATAAACATTTTGTTGGCGAATTTCCCGTTTTATTCAGTTGGTGGGACCATGCCCGGGAAATCGCCTGATAAGTCACAACAGTATTTCATCGCAATCATACCGCCCTCACCGGTTTACGAGGAAGCATTGAAGCTTAAAGAATATTTCCGCGATACCTACAACAGCAAGGCGTCCCTTAATTCGCCCCCGCACGTTACCCTTCACATGCCTTTCCGGATGAAGGAGAAAAAAGAAGCGGAACTGATCGAAAAGCTTGCCCGCTTTGCAGAGGACCGTCAGAGTTTCCACCTCACATTGCGCAACTTCTCCTGCTTTTCGCCTAAGGTTATTTTCATTGATGTGGAGACCAACCCTGAGCTACATGCGCTGCAGCAGGAACTCCACCGCTATTGCAGGACCGAGCTGAACCTGTACAACGCAACATACAAGGAACAGCCATTCTATCCTCACCTTACCCTCGCCTTCCGCGATCTGAAGAAACCCAACTTTGAAAAAGCCTGGCAGGAGTTTCGCGACAAGGAATACCGCGCTGACTTTGCAGTCGACACCATCACACTCCTCAAGCACACCGGCAAACTCTGGAAGCCATTCAAAAACTTCCCGCTCGCAACGCGCATCTCTCAAATGAGTGAGTGATACTCAGATACTGAATACTAATAAGCTACTCACAAAAACTCCCTTCCGCTACCCACCACTTCTTCACATTGTGCGGGACACCGTGCTTCACCAGAGGATCATTGTTTACGAGATCGACAGAATCGCTGCGGAGTACTAGAATGCCTCCGCGTTCATTGGAAAATACCCCCTCCGAAACAACCTCCCCTGACGCCGACAGATCATTGATGTAACGACGATGTGCATCAGCAACACCAACCGGGATGCTCGCCTGACCAAACCGCACCCACGTATAGGTCACCATGCGCATCTGATTGACCGCGGCATACCTGCCCGGCTACGGGCTCAAAGGGATACACCTCAAGCTTCCACCGCTCAGCGCGTATGCCAGGGTCGGTAGCCAGCCATTCGCGCACCGCGACTGTATCGCCGGAGTTCATGATAAACACACCACCACCACCTTCGAAGGGTCCGGCTACAAGTAACTTGCCCTCCTCTGCAAGACGGTCGATGTTGGCCAGGTGGCCTTCCATAAGTTTCTTTACCTCCTCTTCCGGCAATGCCTTCCTGTCAGGGTTCGTATTCAGTATCACATAACAATAACGCTGCGCCACCACAGGCACGGTACTGCTGAGAAGAATGACAATAACAATCAGAGGAAATCTAAATGCACTCATTTACCAATCTACTCAAATCGATGAAACTATGCTCGATTTCCTTTGATCAACTTTCTGAAACGGAAAATTGAGCGATTCAACGGGAATCACAGCAGATGAAATGCTCGATGGACATCGTACAACGTTGTGGAAATTGGTTTACACAGCAGAAAGGAGACACAAAACCGGATATTCTCCTGTTTTGTTATAAATTCGATCCTCTAATGTATCACGCCGCGAAATGCGGGAACAAAAAAACAAGACATTATGAAAGCGTTCATCAAAATCTACTTTCTCGCTTTGGCCTTCATTGCAGCCGCGAGCATTTCCTGCTCAACAAAAAAGAATACCGCTACGGCCCAGATTCAAAGCGCGAGTGGAAGCACCCTCACGGGTGAGGCAACCTTTGAAGAAACCAGCGATGGCGTGAAGATGACGTTGAAGGTGCAGGGTGCCAAACCAGGTACGCACGCGGTTCACCTCCACGAGAACGGCGACTGCAGCGCACCTGATGCTACATCCGCGGGCCCGCACTGGAATCCCATGAGCCATGCGCACGGCAATCGCGCGGAAGGCGGCGAATTCCATGCTGGTGATATCGACAATCTCATAGTAGGTGAAGACGGCACCGGTACCCTCGAAATAGTCGCCAAAGACTGGACGATTGGAACGGGAACGGCATCCGACATCATCGGCAGGGCTGTTGTTATCCACGCCGATCCGGACGATTTTGTATCTCAGCCTGCAGGCAATGCGGGTGCACGTGAAGGCTGTGGCGTTATCGTGAAAGGTTAAATTCCGGATGGTACAGGGAGGAGAACCGATCCTCCCATTTGTAACTTTTTCCGGATTGCCACACCGAACTTTTCCCGCAGGTTTTCCGAGCGGTTGGGGACGTGCGCAATTTCCTTAGTACTTTTCGGCCATGAATGGGAAACTGTTTGCACTGTCTCTTTTCCTTTTGACGGCTTGCCTTTTGGCAAACGGCCAGTCCGCTTCCAATGACTCTTCGCTGCTGCTAAGCCCTGTCGTTATTCGGGCCTACCAGCATGAGCGGGCATTACTTGAAGTTCCTGCTTCCGTCAGCGTCGTCACGGAAGCGGATTTTGATCGCTTTAACAACACATCGCTGCTTCCGGTGATCAACGCCGTGCCCGGTGTGAGAATGGAGGAGCGCTCGCCCGGCAGCTACAGGTTATCTGTACGCGGAAGTACGCTGCGGTCACCGTTCGGACTGCGAAATGTAAAAGTTTACTGGAATGGTCTCCCGTTTACCGATCCGGGCGGAAATACCTACATCAATCTCCTGGATTTTGGTTCGCTGCAAACAGCTGAAATAATTAAAGGTCCGGGTGGAAGTCTTTACGGCGCAGGCACCGGCGGTGTCTTGCTGATGCAAAGCGAAGCACCGGTCGAAGATGAGGGAAGCGCACTCCTGTTCTCCGCGACAGCGGGAAGTTTTGGATCAATGCGCTACACGGCAGAAGCTCGTACAAACCAGGAGGGAGCCGATCTTGCCGTTCGATACGCCCACCAGAATTCCGATGGCTGGCGCGAACAGACCGCTATGGCTCGTGATGTTTTGCAGATACTGGGAACGTTCAGGCCGTCGGCATCGCGAACCGTTGACCTGAACGTCGTGTATTCCGATCTCACCTATGAAACGCCCGGCGGTCTTACGGCAGCAGAGTTTGAAGCAAATCCCAAACAGGCACGACCTGCAGCCGGACCCAATCCCGGCGCCGTAGAGCAAAAAGCAGCGGTGTTCAACAAGACGTTTTATTCCGGAGTATCGCATCACTTCAGATGGAACGCACGGTGGTCTAACAGCATCGGCGTGTATGGATCATTTTCTCAGTTTGACAACTCTGCGATTCGGAATTACGAGCGACGCAGGGAACTCAGCGTCGGTGGAAGAACAAACACAAGTTTCGCCTTCCGCCGCGGTAAACTCGACTTTGGTGCGGAATTCCAACACGGCTTTTCCTCCATCGGCGTATACGACAACAACCAGGGTCTATCCGGAGCAATTCAAAACGACGATGAGATCACATCATCCACAGCATTTGTCTTTTCTCAAATTGAATTTTTCCTTCCCTATGATTTCTTCCTCACAGTGGGAGGAAGTGTGAACCTCGTCGACGTGCGCTATCAGCGACTGTCAGACGTACCACCGTTTTCCCGACATCGCGACTTTGATCCTGTGCTTTCGCCGCGCGTAGCGCTGCTGAAAAAGATCAACGAGAACATTTCCGTTCACACCAGTGTAAGCAAAGGCTTTTCACCGCCAACGGTTGCTGAGTTGTATCCTTCTACCTCCACTTTCAACGATCAAATCAATCCGGAGGAAGGCACCAACTTTGAATTGGGTTTTCGCGGTAGCCTCATAAGGAACAGCCTGATGTTCGATATTGTCGGCTATGATTTCCGACTCGACGAAACGATCGTTGTCCGGCGTACAGATGACGATGCAGACTATTTCGTCAATGCGGGCAAGACAACGCAACGCGGTTTGGAAGTCACCCTCAGCTGGCAGGCGCTGCCGATCAGTACCGTCACGTCTATAACGCCCTGGCTATCGTACACGCTGAATCGTTATCGCTTTTCAGATTACGTACAGGGTGTCGACGATTACAGCGGCAACAAGCTAACAGGCGTAGCGCCGAATATACTTGTGGGGGGTTTCACCGCTGATATCGGTCGGGCATGGCTAATTAATGTCAATTGCACGTACACAGACCGCATCCCGCTGAATGACGCCAACTCGGCGTTCTCTGATCCTTATACGTTGCTTGGCGCGAAGATTGAATACCGTTTTCGTGCAGGAAACAACTTCCCCCTTCACCTTTTCGCCGGCGCTGAGAATATTCTCGATGAAACATACAGCCTCGGCCACGACCTGAATGCGTTCGGGAATCGTTTCTACAACCCTGCACCCCCGCTTACAATTTTCGCCGGTGTGAAGGGCAGTCTCAATTTTCGTCCAAGGCAACAGTGAGCTCCATTCCCGGTCCGGTCGTTCGCGGTGTAAGCGAGCTACTGCGTAACAATGGCCAGGAGCCCGGCTTGCTTCGCTTTACCCCAACGGGCGGCGGGTGTATCAATAATGGCGGGCGACTCCAAACCGGGCAAGGCATTTTTTTTCTGAAGTGGAATAGTTCGCGGCGTTATCCGGGTATGTTCGATGCGGAAGCAAAAGGACTAACTCTGCTCTCCGAAGCACAATCCGTTCGGATTCCTCGCGTCGTGGGAACGGGTGTGAGTGACGATTACCAGTTCATCCTGATGGAATTCATTGCCCCTGCCACGAGGAGTCGCACGTACCCGCAAACGCTGGGCCGGCAGCTGGCTGCCCTCCACCGAAAGTCATCGCCTCAGTTTGGGCTGGATCACGCCAACTACATTGGCTCGCTGCCACAGGACAATACACCCGGCAATGAGTGGATTTCATTCTTCATCGAACGACGACTTAATGCTCAACTGAAATTGGGTGTTGATGCGGGTCGAATTGGCAAGGAGGTAGTCACGCAGTTTGACACGCTCTACCAAAAGTTACCGGGAATTCTCAGCGTGGAATCACCGTCGTTAATACATGGCGACTTGTGGGGCGGGAATGTGATCGTTGATGATTCAGGAAATCCGTGTCTCATAGACCCTGCAGTGTACTACGGACACCGTGAAGTTGACCTGGCGATGACTGAATTGTTCGGAGGATTCGATCACAGCTTTTACGATGCCTACGAAGAAGCGTATCCAACAGAACCTGGCCTCCGGGAACGACTCGACATTTACAAGCTATACCCGTTGCTGGTGCACGTCAACCTTTTTGGAGGCGGATACTTGAATGAAGTGCGCAGTATCCTGCACCAGTTTGTGTGATGATCAGGCCAGAACCCGTGAAAGATTGTTCATGATCACTTCAGCGTGAACGCGGGAATTCTCAATGAACCACTTATTGGTCTTCAAACCTCCGCATACAACACCCGCGAGGTAGAGTCCCGGAACATTAGTTTCCATAGTTGACTCATCATATACCGGCGTGTGAAATTCATCGTCATGAAACTGAATGCCGCACCGTTCCATAAACTCGAACGGTGGCTGATATCCCGTCATCGCCAGCACGAAGTCGTTTTCAATCGTTAGCTCGCCCTCCGGCGTACGGACAATCACAGCGTCTTCCGTTATTCTCAAAACTTCTGAATTGAAGTACGCTTTGATCGATCCCTCCTTAATACGGTTCTCTATATCGGGCTTTACCCAATACTTGACAGTATCACGAATGGCTGACTCACGAATTACCATAGTGACATCAGCGCCCTTCCTGTACGTTTCAAGCGCCACGTCTACGGCAGAGTTGGCTGCGCCGACAACGACAATGCGTTGCAGGTAGTAAGGGTGTGGTTCGTCGTAATAGTGTTTGACCTTAGGCAGGTCTTCACCGGGCACGTTTAGCAGAAATGGAAGATCGTAAAATCCCAACGCAAGAACGACAGCCCGTGTGTGATATTTGTCCTTGATCGTTTCTATTTCGAAAGTCTCACCAACCTTTCGTACGCTGTCGACGCGCTCGTAAAGCCTGACATTAAGTTCCCACGACGAGCAGACGCGCCTGTAGTATTCCAGTGCCTCAAAGCGGTTCGGCTTTGGTTGATGTGAAATGAATGGGACATTACCGATTTCGAGTCGCTCCGAGGTAGAGAAAAACATCATGTTGAGCGGATAGTTGTACAGGGAATTTACCAGGCATCCCTTCTCAAGAATGAGGTATTCCAGGCCGGCCTTTTTGGCTTCAATTCCGCAGGCAAGACCAATTGGCCCCGCACCGATTATTATGACATCATACATTTTCATCGCTCAGCATATTCGTGTTTTCCGGGGCGAACTCAGGGGTCGATGGTCCAAAAATACGATTTGTATACGTATGCAACCGTTTCCGTACAATAATACCCCGGAAGCAAAAAAGGGTCTATCTTTAGTAGCACATCGTTAATAATCCATCTATGGAACGAGTAACGTTCGGGCTTTTGTTCGCATTGATCACTTGTGTATGCCTTCCGGGTGCGGGGCAGGACCTTGCGGAGACAGCTAAGGCATTCATGGCGCTGCTGGGCTCGGAACAGCTCGAAAAGACGACTTTTCCCGTAGACACCGATGAACGGACCGATTGGACCTTTGTTCCCAGAGCACGGAAAGGCATCCCGTTCAAGGAGTTGAACGCAAAGCAACGGGAGGCTGCTCTGAACCTGTTGCGTGCTTCACTGAGTCAACAAGGCTATACGAAGGCAACAGAAATCATGTCGCATGAGATCATCCTTCGCGAATTGGAGGGAAGGGGACCGAACGACACATATCGCGACCCGGAAAATTACTACGTCAGCATTTTCGGATCGCCGTCATCGAAAGAGCCCTGGGGATGGCGCCTGGAAGGTCACCACGTTGCGCTCAACTTCTTTTCAATTGGCGGCAAACTGGTCTCATCTACGCCCTCGGGCTTTGGATCGAATCCAGCCACTGTACCGCGCGGACCGCAGACAGGAAAACAGATCCTCAAACTGGAAAGCGATCTGGGCTTTCAACTCGTAAACTCGCTAACTCCCGCTCAGCTTAAGGTCGCAAAGTTCTCCGACACGGCACCCTACGAAATGTTCACGCTTGGTGAACGTGAAGCAGCGCCGCTCGAACCGAAAGGGCTTTCGTATCGCGACATGACATCCGCCCAACAAAAAATGCTGCTCAGCTTGCTGGATGTATATGTCAAGAACTATGCTTTCGGGTTCTCCAATCGTCTGATGAAAAAGATTCAGGATGCAGGCATTGAAAATCTTTCTTTCGCATGGGCGGGCAGTCTGCAGCCGGGCACGGGACATTACTATCGCATTCAGGGTCCGATGCTGCTGATCGAATTTGACAACACGCAGAACAACGCCAACCACATACACACTGCTGTGCGCGATCTGACCGACGACTTTGCGTACGATATTCTAAAGGAGCACTACGCCCGCGAGCACAACAACAAGTGAGTCTTAGATCTGCGAGATAGACATTGGTTCGAGAAACACCCGGATAATTTTTGAAACGGTGTTCGCGTATTGCGGATCCTTCGACATTGCCGCCCAGTCGGGATGGGCAATGAATGCCTGCCAGTTCTTGTCGCGTTCCTCCATATCGCGGAACACGAGCATGTATTGAAGACAGGGCATGTCCGGTCCGGAAATTGTTTCTCCGAAGAACACTGCATTTAAGCCTGTCTTTCTGAAGATTTCAATTTCTCCCTCGTTGAACATTCTCACCTTGCGCGATACAGCGTCATCGCTGTATCCTTCGTAAATCCTCAATTCAAATATGCGGTCTCCCTTGGGCGGCACAACCAATGACGGAAGACCCGCGAACGCTTCCAGCAGGGACGATTTATAACGGAAATAAACCGCACTCTGAAGTTTGTTGTACGTTTCGCTGTCCTTGCGATAGGTTTCATCACGACCTAGTGTCTCCCTTACCCGACCATAGTCCACCATAGATGCATAAGGGATGAGCACATAGATTTTCGGTGGCTCGTTCTTACCCGATTCGCGGAAGACGCCAACATTGGATACACCACTTCGATTGAGTGCCGGAATCAGCGCCTTGCCCAGGTAATCTTCAATGTGGCGCATTGAGCCCATTGTAAGTTCATACACCCTGAGTTCATAAATCTGGCGAGCAGATGATTGAGCATACGAAAGGTTCAGGCTGCCAGCGACGAGAACAGCCAGTGCGATAAGTCTGTATTTCATTGAATGGATTTTTCTGACGAAAGGTCTCAAAATTTATACTTAGTTCACGCGGGGTCCAAACCAATCGTCAAATAGACGACTACGATCCTCGCCTTTCAGTGGCCCATTCCAGCGTGTTGATCATGTGCATGATGTCCTTCTTCACATATTCGATAGCCGGAGCAAGGGAATCGTTCTGGACCTTCGTGTTAAAGTATAAGGCTCCGCGAAGAAAGTTCCTCGTAGAGTCGGTGACGGTGAACTGGAATTGACTGGGGACTTCGCCTTCGATTTCTTCTATGACAGCAGTCTTGCCGGACGGCGTACTGACAAGAACTTCGTCGATGGCATATGCTTTAATTTGGTGTTTCGATGTGAGCCGGTAGGAATCGTCAACATACTCCTTCAACAACTCCAGGTTGTTGTTCACGGGCTTGTAGGTGATATGCACCGTGGCCTTCATGAGCGGATAGTATACTTCGATCCATTCGGGATCATTGATGAAGGACGTATCCTTTAGAATCCTCGCGTGCTTTGAGTATTCAAACCAATACGGCAGGGTATCGGGCATACCATGATAGGCAGGCTCAGGAAGATCGAGCCGGTTATAGCCGATGGGCTTTGGCACGTAAGTACGTTCACAGGAAAGTGCGAAACACGCCAGCGCGATGATCAGTGCGATATTATGACTCTTCGTGTTCATGGATATGTACCCTCACGCGCTTTATTCTTCTTCTGTCGACCGCTTCAATAACAAATGTGAACTGCTTGAACGTAATTTTCTTGCCCACGTTTGGCAAGTCGTTCGTCAGTTCGAGGATAAGACCTGCCAGGGATTCGCTTTCACCTCGCACTTCATCAAATATACTGCCGTCCACATCGAGCGTTTTGCAAAGATCATGTAATAGTGTCTTTCCTTCAAAGACATATGTGTGATCATCGATTTGCCGGAATCCGGTGGCTTCCTCGTCGAACTCGTCGTTGATCTCGCCGATGATCTCCTCGATGATATCTTCGAGGGTAATTAAGCCCACGGTGCCGCCGTATTCATCCACGACCAATGCGATGTGAACGCGTTTCTCCTGGAAATCCTTCAGCAGTGAGTCGATCTTTTTGTTTTCGGGGACGAAAAATCCCGGACGAAGAAGATTCTGCCATCTGAAATTTTCGTCTTCTTCTGTGAAGGGCAGGAGATCCTTGATGTATAAAATCCCTTCGATGTGGTCGATGGTTTCGCGATATGCCGGCATTCGTGAAAATCCCGTCTTGTTGATGAAGTCCATCAGCTCATGGAAATTCATCGCGACATCAACCGCTGCGATGTCGATACGGGACCGCATGACCTGGCGGACGGTAAGCGTTCCAAAGCCTTCGATGCCTTTCAGAAAATCCGGTTCCGTCCCGTTGATGCCGTTTGACAACTGGACGCGCGGCGGAGGCACCTGTTTTTTCAGGCGTTGTTCAGCTGCGCGATCCATTCCGGACAGCGCCACAGCAAGTGGCTTGCATGCGCTCAGAGCAAACTTCCAGAAAGGAAGCATGATGCGAAGGAGTCGCGTTCGGTATCGCGACGCAACAGCGCGTGGTGCAAGGTCACCGAAAGTTACAAGTGCGAACGTCGTAGCGATGACGATGATCAACACGGTTGCAGTGTGCGCGTGAACTTCTCCGTATGGTGTCCAGAGTATACCCGCGCAAAGCGTCACGACGGCAATAACCAGCCCATGCCGGACGATCCGAATGGTTGCCGGCAAAAGGGTTGCGTCCTTCAGGTTCATGGAACTACCGTTGCGCTTATTTCCTTCGTCCTGTAACAGCGCGGTTTCAGAAGCAGTGATCAGGGCTGACAGCCCGAGCAACAGCAAAGCTGCAATGCCCAGGAGGTAAATCAGGCCTGTACCTGAATTAGCCAGAAGGTATGACGCGTAACTGGGAGGTTCGTCCAAAGCGGTTTGACATTGGTACTACAATCAGAACGGCAGGTCGTCCGTGCTGTTCGTGTCGACTGGCGCCCGGTACGGCTCCTGGCCGCGATCAGGGACCATTGAACTGCCCATTTCTGCAGGCTGCGGCATACCGCTGCCCCGCCCCGTGGAGAGCATTGTCATGTTATCGGCCACCACCTCAGTGGTGTAACGGGTAATACCATCTTTTTCCCAGGACCTCGTGCGAAGCTTGCCTTCAACATAAATCATGTCGCCCTTGTGCAGGTAGCGCTGAGCGATTTCAGCCAGACCACGCCACAACACGATGTTGTGCCATTCAGTGGTCTCCCTTTTTTCGCCTGTTGTTCGGTCCTTATAAGTTTCAGAGGTTGCCAGGCTGAAGTTTGCCACGGCGACCCCACTCTCGAGATTTCTGACTTCAGGGTCTTTTCCGAGCCGACCCACCAAGATTACTCTGTTTACTCCTGACATATAATTGGATTTACTTGATATCGGAAGAACGTCACGGAACGCTATCGGGTTCGGTTTCCGGAAGGCGATCCGATTAGGGTAAAAGTACCAAAGTTAGGGGGAACTATAAAATTTTCCGGTCGGCCAGAAACCGGCTTATCAATACTGGCTTGGGAAGCCGTTCCAGGCCTTTTTTCGAAAAGAACTTCAGTCCGGCCGGGAGGGCAGCACGTTTGAATGGTGGCCTCACCACAACAAACCTCGCGAAAATTTCCTGGTGGGTGAGTTTGTGCCGGTACGTCCCAGTGATTTCCAATTCCGGAAGGCGTCCTGCGAGTGTCCGCAACTTTTCATCTTTCTCCAGCACTTTGCGGAGTGACTGACTTCTTGAAGTCTCCGCGGCATAGAAATCGTAGAGATTTTGCCATATGTCCTTGTCCGATCGCTTACGCATGGCAATGCGGCTCCCGTTCATGAACACGAAATAATAGAAGTATCGCTTTCGTGCTTTCTTCCGGACGTTGCGTACCGGCAGGAGAGCCTGGGCGCGATGTTCCCGCGCGTAGCATCCCGGCGCCAGGATACATTCGGCGCATTGCGGCGCCTTCGGCAAACAGCAAAGCGCACCGAACTCCATAACTGCCTGGTTGTAGATGCCGGGATATTCGTTCGGCACCAACATAGACGCCAGGTCTGCAAAGACCTTTCGGGATGACGGCTGGGCGATATCATTCCACGCGCCGAAGTACCGCGACAGGACGCGGAAGACGTTGCCATCAAGTACGGCTACGGGTTCATCGAACGCGATAGATGCAATGGCCGCGGCGGTGTAGTCGCCAATACCCGGCAGCGACTTTAATTCTTCATAACTACTAGGAAACGAGCCGCCGTGTTGGCTCACAACAACCTTCGCGCAACGAATGAGGTTGCGCGCGCGGGTGTAGTAGCCCAGCCCTTGCCAATGACGAAGTACTTCTTCTTCCGGTGCCGATGCCAGCGCATAAACGGTTGGATAGTGCGATATGAACCGGTGGTAGTAGGGCAACCCCTGGGCCACTCGGGTTTGCTGGAGGATTACTTCTGACAACCAGATTCGGTAGGGATCGCGGGTATCGCGCCATGGGAGTTTTCTATGGTTCTCATGATACCATTCAACGATTTTTTTGGAGAAATATCGGCTTCCATCCCCCTGATTATCAGTTTTTTTCAATATTGATTCCATAATCGGCGACTGCAAATTAACTTTGCGATCCCTTAATTTTTCTCTATCACTAAAACTTTTATCAAAAGTGACCAAGGCAGATGTAATTAATGAGATTGCGGAGAAGACCGGCGTTGACAAGGCCGATGTGACGGCGTCTGTTGAAGCCTTCTTTAGCGTTGTCAAGTCGTCGATGGCAAATGGGCACAATATCTACATTCGCGGCTTTGGGAGTTTTGTCAACAAGAAGCGGAAGAAAAAAATAGCCCGTAATATTTCCAGGAATACTGCGCTTGTCATCGACGAGCACTATATACCGAGCTTCAAGCCGGCCAAGATCTTTGTCAACAAGATCAAGACCAGTGAAAAGGTCAAGGAGATGGCTGAGAAGCAGGCCAACCTCAAGGATATGGATGTTGACTAATGCTGAAAACCCGTATCCTGCTCGCGGCCGTCAGCCTGCTGGTGGTCTGGCTGCTGTTTCAATTGCCTAAACACGTAGTCAGCAACGAAGATCAGGGAACACCCGCTGATTCGACCGGCCAGGTCGCTCACGCCGAGCCCTCCCAGGAGCTTAGAACCACGATTGCGTCCCTCAGGGAGGCCTGGGAGACGTCAGCCGAAAAAGAAAAAAGTGCTATCTTTGCCGACTCTTTGGCAGACCGGTACAAGGAAGCTGGCAGATTTGACAGCGCCGCCTGGTTTGCCGCTGAGGCTGCATCGTTCTTCGACACTAAGGAAAGCTGGATTCGGGCTGGCGACAAATACTACGAGGCCTATACCTTTGCAGTAGATCCCGCCCGTCAGGAGGAAATGGCCGAGAAGGCGCGCGAGTTTTACGGAAAGGTGTTGGATGCCGATCCCTCCAACCTCGACGTCAAGACAAGGATGGCTATGACCTTCCTGAATTCGGAGAATCCGATGCAGGGTATTGTAATGCTGCGGGAAGTGTTAGCAGCCAATCCACAACATCCCGAAGCTCTATTCAACATTGGACTGCTCTCCATCCAGTCGGGGCAGTACCGACTCGCCATCGAGCGCTTCGAGATGTTGACAAAGGTCGATTCGACGCACCTTCAGGGGCAATTACTCCTCGGCGTTGCGTTGCTGAATGCCGGTGAAAGAGAACGGGCAAAAGCACAGTTTGAAAAGGTGAAAACCATGAGTGGGGATCCTGCCGTACAGGCAGAAGTTGATTCCTATCTCAAGGACCTGAAATAATTTTTGTTCAACGATCCGCCGAAAGGCGGCTAAACCAAAAAAATTTTATGCCAAGTGGAAAGAAACGGAAGAAACACAAAATGGCAACCCACAAGCGCAAAAAGCGCCTGAGAAAAAACAGGCACAAGAAGAAGTAAGGGTATTTAACTGACTAAAACATTTCAGCGTTTTGAGTAATGAACTAATCATCAATGGAACTCAGAACGGATGTCGGATAGCCCTTCTAAAAGATAAGACGCTTGTAGAATTTCACCAGGACGAGGGAGGAAGCAAATTCAGTGTTGGCGATATATACCTTGGATCCGTTAAGAAAGTGGTCCAGGGACTCAATGCTGCCTTCATTGATGTCGGATACGACAAGGATGCGTTTCTCCATTACCTAGATCTCGGGCCGCAATTCAGCTCGTTGCAAAAGTTCACGAAGCTGGTACGCAACCGCAAGATCAATGGTATCAAACTGGAAAAATTTAAGCTTGAATCGGATATCGACAAACATGGCAAGATCAGCCAACAGTTGGCAAAGGGCCATGTTATCCCGGTTCAAATTGTCAAGGAACCTATCTCCACGAAGGGACCACGACTATCCTGTGAGTTGTCCCTGGCAGGGAGGTACCTGGTACTGGTACCTTTTTCCAATGCCGTAAGCGTATCGAAAAAGATTACGAGCAGTGAGGAGCGTAAACGCCTTCTCCGGCTCATGCAGTCCATCAAACCAGACAACTTCGGAGTCATCATCAGGACGGTAGCCGAAAACAAGGACGTCGCGGAACTTGACCGCGACCTTCGCAACCTTGTGAAGACCTGGGAAGATGGAATGAAGCGCCTCGTCTCAGCCAATCCGCGTGACAAGGTCATTGGCGAAATCAGCAAGACGTCCGCCTTGCTTCGCGACCTTCTCAACGAATCGTTCGACAGCATACAGGTTGACGATAAGAGAATTTACGACGAGGTTAAATCGTACATCCGGACGATTGCTCCGGAAAAAGAGAAAATCGTACGGCTCTACAACGGCAAGGCCAAGATTTTCGAGGCCTTTGGAATAGAGCGGCAAATCAAAACCGCGTTCGGGCAAACCGTCAGCCTCCGTGGCGGCGGCTACCTCATTATTGAGCACACTGAAGCGCTCCACGTCATCGACGTAAACAGCGGCAACAAATCGAACCGGGAGGAAAGCCAGGAAACCACGGCACTCTCCGTAAATCTCGAGGCCGCTAAAGAAATTGCCAGACAACTTCGCCTTCGCGACATGGGTGGTATCATCGTCATCGACTTCATTGACATGAAAAACCCTGAAAACAAGAAGTTGATCTATAAGACGATGAAGGATGAGATGGCGGACGATAAAGCGAAATTCACCGTCCTGCCGCTCTCCAAGTTCGGCCTCATGCAGATCACGCGCGAACGCGTAAGGCCGCAGATGAATATTACCACAAAGGAGAACTGCCCGACGTGCAACGGCACCGGGAAAATCACCGCCTCAATTCTCGTGTCCGATCAGATCGAAAAGTATATCGAACACCTGATCACGAAGCAGAACGAGCGGTACCTGTTGCTGGCGCTGCATCCGTACCTCTACGCATACTTCACCCATGGCCTCATCTCCATCCGCATGCGCTGGTATTTCAAATACAAGCGCTGGCTGCGCATGGAAAAGGACAGTTCCCTCGCTATCACCGAATTCAAATTCCTCAACCGCGAAGGTGAGGAAATTCAACTGGCCTGACAGCAATAAAAAAGCCCCGACTCATTGTCGGGGCTTCCTTTTTCAAATCGCCTCAACCCATCATCACCTGATCTTACAGATCTTTCCGTATGATGTCTTGTGTCTCGACTTGAATCGATATACGTACATCGACTGTGTCAGATCACTACACTCCACTCTGTAGCGCTCACCGCGATACACCTTACCGCAGTAAAGCTGCTTGACGTGGTTGCCATTCATGTCGAGAAGATCCAACCATACTTCGTCGTCACGGTCTGCGGTCCACTCAAAGCACATCCTGTCGACATAGGGGTTAGGATAAGCCCTGCATATCGGACCGTCAGGATCTTCTTCAACATCATCAGCGCCATCCAGTCTGTCGTACGCTACGCACTGGCCAGCCTTGTAACCAACCTTCGGCTTCCAGTCGCTGAGTTCATCCTTACAATCACTGTCGTACGCGCAGATCGTGAAGGTCACAGTAAATGAGTCAGGTGTTTTTCCGAAGTTATCTATATCGTCCACCTTCAGCCCATAGAGGCCTGTAGTCGGATCCTTACCATACTCCATCTTCCAGCCCTCCGAGTTCGAATAGTACTTCGGCTTGCCACATGGAAGAGCTATCGTCCAGTGTGAGAGGTCGTAGCGACATGCGCCGTTCGTGTTCACCTGCATAGTGTATGTCCTGCAGTAGCCGTCGCGTTCGACGCTGACGATCTCCGTCCACAAGCAGTCTTCACAACTTTCGTTGCCGCCACCGGGCTCATTGGGATTTTCGCCCGGATCGTTAGGGTCTTCTCCGGGATCATTGGGATCCTCTCCGGGATCTTCACCCGGATCCTCTCCAGGGTCACCAGGTTCCTCTTCATTATCCTTGCAGGACGTAACTACATACTCACAAGTCTGCGTACATCCATCATTGGTAACGGTCAGCGTAAAGGTTGCCGTACTTCCGGGGCCACCGGCCGTATAGGTCACAGACGATGTTCCGTTGCCTGCAGTGATCACCCATTGGTTATCCGTGCTCGTCACCGACCACTGATAGCTATCCGCGCCGGCCACAGCCGAATTGAGAATGTTTCCGGTAGAACTGCAGACCACTTCACCTTCTGAAGGACTGATCGTACACGACCATGAAGGCGGTGTTCCGCTTACCTGAAGCTCATGTGTCGTTTTGCAACCACCGGCATCGGTAATTGTCACCGTATAGGTTCCAGAATTAACCCCACTCAAGTCCTGCGTAGTAGCACCGTTCGACCACTCGTAGGTGTACGGAGCAGTTCCTCCACTGACAGTAAGGTCAATGTTAAACGCGCCTTCTGCGTTGCACTGCGTGTTGGTAACAGTGGCACTAGCCGCTATTCCTGTGGGTTCCTGGATGACGATAGGAATCGTGCGACTGCAACCTGAGCCATCAGTAACGGTCACTTCATAGATGCCCGGCTCAAGTCCGGAAACGCTGCTCGTCGTCGGTCCATGACTCCACTGATACGTATAAGTTTCTCCTGTGTTGACGGGGAACAATTGAACCGAACCACCAAAAGAGCCATCACATGCAGGTTGTGTCACCTGCTGATTGACAACGAAGGTCTTCCTGTTGACGCGGATGATGGAGGTAACTTCGCAGCCCGCCGCATCCCTGACGGTCACACGGTAAAATCCTTCGGTCAATCCGCTGATATCCTCAGTGGTTTGTCCGTTGTCCCAGGTATAGGTGTATGGAGCCGTGCCGCCTTCGACGGTAAGGTCAATAGCACCCGACCCATCGTCATTACAGCTTGTTGTCTTAACGTTGGATGTAAGCTTAAGGGTGTTGTTCTCTTTAATGCTCACCGCGCGCTGGGCGGAGCAGCCATTGGCATCTGTCACTGTTACAGTGTAATTACCCGGGCCTATATCCGTAAGGTCTTTTGTAGTAGCACCGTTGGACCAGGCATACGTGTATGGCTCTGTACCGCCACTCACTGTGACCGTAATTGACCCATCCTTCACACCACAAGAGGGTTGTGTGGACTGTAGCGTAACCGTTAGCTGTGCCTGGTTGAGTATTTCGAAACTCTTGCTTATCTCACAGCCCTTTGCATCGGTCACCGTTACTGTGTAGGTACCGGCGTGCAGATTTGCAAGATCCTCCGACGTCTGATCGTTACTCCATTTATACGTGTAGGGCGCAGTTCCTCCGGACACTGTAATGTCAATAGCGCCATTGCCATTGCTACAGCCTTCGTTCGTTACGGCACCAGCAACCTCAATTGCACCTGGTTCGGTGATCGTTGCTGAAAGTTTCACTTCGGAACCAGCAGCATCCTTAACTGTCACCTCATAATTGCCAGCCGCAAGACCATCAACGCCTGGAGTCGTAGCGCCGGTTGACCACGCGTAGGTGTAGGGTTCTTTACCTTGTTCTACCTTGACAAGGATTGACCCATTCTCGTTTCCATGGCAATCAATTTGCTGAACTTCAAGCGATGCCTTCAACTCAGAAGCCGGAGGATCATCGGGAGGAGCCGGACAAGCATTTTCAAGCTTGTCGTAGTAAATACATTGTCCCGCCTTGTAAGCAACGATGGGATAGCAGCATCCCTCCTTCGTCGAACAGTGCCGGCCATTGTCCTGACATACTGTAAAGGAAACGGTGAACTTCTTAAGCTTCGTTTCGCCGAAGTTCGGAATGTCGTCGATCTTGAATCCGGTCAGATTGGTCTTCTTGTCGTACCCGTATTCAATCTTCCAACCCTGAGAGTTGGTTACATGGTACGCCTTGCCGCATGACAATGCGACGGTATAATGTGACAGTGCATGGGAGACGTTCCCGTCGTGAGAAATCTCCAGCGTGTAACGGATGCAGCCGTTATCCTTGATTTTTGCTTCGATTACGCGGGTAGAAAAGTCATTTTCGTCGCACGATTTCTCGTGCTTCTTGCCCTTGCCACCGCCTCCGGCCAGAGCAACACCCGTAAACAACAGCCAAAACGCAATCAGCACGTAAAATGTCCTTTTCATAGGCATGTTGGTTGGTTAGCACTGAATACCTGCAAAAGGCCTTGCACATAGGGAAATGCCGGTCGGGAGAGGTTTCCGGCGACAGGAGGAATATGGCGCCGGTGGAAGGTTGTAGAGGACGGTTACTACCTCGAAAAACAGAAAAAAACACCCGAAAAACCGCGTTTTTCGGGTGTCTGAAGTCGGCCAAATGGGCTCAGGTTACTTCCGTTTCAGCAGGTCCTGGATCTTCTTCCGGGCTTCATTTTGGATTTGCTCCTTCACGTCAGGTTTTGTTGCGGTGCTTGCCGTGTCAGTGGCGGCCCCTGCGGCTGTCGAGTCCTTCTTACCTCCACCCAGAATGCCTTTCACCAGCTCCTCAGCCTCAGTGCCCTTCACCGCCTCGCCGATGGCCTTGCCGGCCTGTTCCTTGGCGGCGCTCGCTACGGCTTCCTTAACCTGGTCTTTCTGCTCATCCGCGATGAGGCGGAATTGAGGGTTGTCGTAGGCACCACCGAGCGCGATGGTGACCGGAACGACATCGGTGGGATTGTTCGATCCCGTGTTCTTGTTAATGAAGGATTGCAACTGCGAACCTACTTTTCCGGCAGGCACATTCATCGTGAGGGTATAGTTGATAGAACCATCCAAACCTGTACTTCCGGCCACTGATGTTTTGTAATCGCCAATCCTCACATCGAACGGTTTGACACTCAGCCTGCCATTCGTAATCGTGGCTGACATCAGCACATCACGTAGCGTAACCTGGTCTGTGTTATCAAGCTTTGTCAGCGACGTCACGCCCGCAATAAGTTTGGATTGCGTAAGCGCAGCCTGCGCTATGCGAATGAGACCTTCCGCGTTTACCGTACCCAGGTTCGGCATCATAGTCTGCGTAAGTTCACCACTGAGCTTGAAGTCGGTTGAAAAGTTTCCTTGTACCAGTCCGGCAATCGGTGCATAAGTGCGCACAAGGGTAAGGGACTGCGCAGCCTGTTGAATCGACAGGCTTTCAACTTTGACATCGACGTCGTATTTCGGATGTGCGAGATCCCGGGGATCATAGGTGCCGTTCATCGCGAACGATCCGCCCAGCATCTTGAACTTCAACCCACGCAGATTCGCAATGCCATCTTTCACGACAATATCACCACTCGCGTCCGTGATGTTGAAATCCATAAACCGCGCACGACCTACAGAAGAGTGGAGTACAAAATCGATGTTGTTAGGAACAGGAATCACACCATAGCTTGACGTGTCGGATTCTGTTTCCTCTCCATCCGTCATGAACTCATTCAGGTCAAGCAATTTTGAATTGAAGTTGACAACGCCGCGAATGGTCTCGCCTTTGCCGAGCACGTAGCCAATGTAATTAAGCACGGATCCGTTTACGCTGAAATCGCTCTTGCCAATCGTACCATTGAGTTCCTTCAGGTTGATCTGGCGCGGATCAAAATTCATAGCAGCGCGGCTTATCGCCACCTTGTAAGGAAGGTCTTTGGATGCATAGGTAAACCCTTCGAGAGAGGCCGACCCACTTGTCGGCATTCGGTCATACCGTTCTGCCTTGAGGTCGGAGTACCGGCCTTTCGTGGTGATGTCAGCGTTTACCTTCCCCGCGAGCGTAATGCCCTCCTGCGGGAATAATTTCATCATCTTCTCGAGATTGACAGCGCCTCTCAGATCGAGATCCCACTTGTAGTCGACAAGGTCTTCAAGCGCGAGATTCGCTGTTAATCGTTCTCCTTCGAGGACCATTGAAAAGTCTTGTACGTTGATGCGTGTATCCTGCATCTTGCCCGATTGGTTGCTCACCGTTGCCTTGAATTTCAGATCCTGCAGCGGCGCCGGCAGCGAATCGGATTTCACGTAGCCATTCGCGAGTACCATGCTGGCATCGATTGATGGCATAATGTTTCGCACGGAGTCGTAAACACCATTCGCCTTCAGGTCGAGCGTATAGTTACCCTTTAGCTCCAGTCCTTCCATCGGGAACACGCGCATCAGCTCTTCGAGGTTAACCTGCGCCAGCACGTTCGCGTCCATGCGGTAGTCGCGAAGGTTCGCGATGGTTGCACGCGCTTCCACGGGATTCGATCCAAAATTCATCTGGAATTTTTTCAGATCGATCGAAGTATTTTCGATCACACCGTCCTTGTTGTCGACTACGAGGTCGACATTAATTCTTTCAACCGGCTGTGGCAGATCAGGATACTTAAACCTTCCATCGTTCACTTGCAGCGCAATGTTAAACGCCGGCATCTGCGTTTCGCTGTAGGTTCCTTTCACCATTCCGCTAAAGGCAACATCGCCATCCGCTTCGATACCATCAAAGCTGCTCGTATACATTCCCGGCACAAGGGACAACAAACTCTTGAACGTGTTCTCAGGCGTCTTGAAGGAAATGTCCATTTCGTAGTTGTCCTCATTCATCCTGAACCACCCATCGAAAGTGGTAAGGAAGTCGTTTACCTTGACCACATTTTGCCGGAAGGTGTAAAGTGAATAATTCTCGCTAATACCAAGCACGGCATCGATTTGTGCTTTCTTGTTGCTTACGTACTCCGTACCGTCATACGCCACCGAAAGTGTGTCAACTGTGGAATGCGTTGTGAGATCAAACTCCACGTTTGAGAAATCACCACTTCCTTCGTGGTTCAATCCCTTTAATGTCAGCGTGAACGGAATGGACTTGTCGTCATATACGACATCGGCGTCAGTTACCTCCCATCGGTTGATCGCAAAAGAAAACTCACCGCTGGATTCGTCTGCAACGGTGTCCGCCGAGGGTATTGCTATGTCATAGTTGGCTCTTCCATCTTCCAGCACCTTGATATTGATGATAGGTCGAACGAGCCCGATTTTATTAATACTCAACTTATCACCAAAAAGAATCTCAGACAGATTCACTACAACTTCGAGGCGTTCCGTCGCAAAAAGCACTTCACCCTCGAACGGTTCGCGGTTTATCACACCCAGGTTTTCCATCTGAACGGTGACGTTCGGGAAATGGCGAAAGAGCGAAAGACTGAAATCGTCGGTATCCAGAACGATGTCGGCATTGACCGACTTGGCAAGTTCCGCGTCTACGGCCTTTCGGATATCATCCTTGAAGGCTATGGGGATAATAAAAGCAGCCAGCAGGATGATGAGGAAAAAGCTACCCAGAATGATCAGGGTCCATTTCAAAACTTTATTCATGGTCGTGTGACTAAGGTAAATAGTGCAAAATTAGTAAGCCGTGTGCAAAAGCGTTTCGTTTCTCCGGGAACCCTCCGGTATTATCGATAAAACAACGCCATAAACTTTGTCAGCAGGCGCTGTTTCCGCGCGGTGTGGGGTGGATACAACAACGACGCACCAGTTATTCCGTGCCGTTGCTTAATAACAGTTTTCTCATTGGAAAAGGTCACAAAGCCTGCATGGCCGTGTGCTCTTCCAAACCCGCTTCTGCCCACACCCCCAAAAGGCAGGCCAGGATGGAAGAAATGAATCGCACAATCGTTGATACAGACCGCGCCCGACGAAGTCGACGACACCAGCTGCTTAGTTTCGTGCCCGGAGTCGGAAAAAATGTACAAAGCCAGCGGTTTTGGGTGCTGGTTGATGGTCGATTCTGCTTCCGTCAAATCCCGAAACCGCAGTATCGGCAGGATAGGGCCGAAGATCTCCTCCTTCATGATCGTGGATTCAATACTCACATCCCGTAACACTACCGGCGGAAAGTACCGCTGCCGGGAATCAGGCGCGCCGTCCAGGGCAACAGTCACCCCCTCCGCTCTGCAAGCTTCAATAAGGTCGGCCAGACGTGCAAAATGTTTGTCCGATACGATCCGCGTATACGAGCCCGGATTTGGGAACAGCTTCCTTGTATGAAAAACGATCCTGTCGACCAGCCGATCATAGACCTTGTCGTGTGCAAGAACATAGTCAGGCGCTATACATGTTTGTCCTGCATTGGTGAACTTGCTCACGGCTATACGCAACGCCGCTTCGTCTATCCGCGCAGATGAGGTGACGACGCAGGGTGACTTGCCGCCAAGCTCGAGTGTAACCGGCGTAAGATTCTTTGCGGCTTCACTCATGACAATGCTGCCTACTGCCGGACTGCCAGTGAAAAAGATATGATCAAAAGGAAAAGTCATCAGCTGTCTAGACACCTCCAACCCCCCTTCTACTACGCGTACTTCTGAATCGCTGAAACATTCCAATGCCATTCTCGCAATGCATGCCGACATAGCCGGAGCCATTTCAGATGGCTTGACAACTACGGCGTTTCCCGCACCGATGGCCGACGCCATCGGACGTACAGCCAGCAGGAAGGGAAAATTCCAGGGCGCGACTACAAGGCAAAGGCCCTTGGGTTCATAGCGAATCTCCGAATACGTTCCGATCACTGCCAGCGACGGAGGAACGTGGACAGGACTCGTCCATTGCGAGAGGTTCTTCAGGATGGTGCGAATCTCCTCGAGGACATTGAGTATTTCAACCGCTGCAAATTCGATCGGAGGTTTTCCGAGGTCAGCCGCAGCGGCGCGTTCCAATTCTGATTGATTGTCGAGGATCCATCGTTTGAGTTTACGCAGCCTTTTCTTCCTCGCGCTTATCGGCTCACGCCGCATCGATAGCGCGCTGGCCCGCATGGTTTCCATAGGAAGGACGTCCGGATCTGTCGAGATCATCCCCTAATGTAACGAAATGAAACGTGATTGTTTGGCGCGTCACAAAACGCGTAGAGACGCCGGACGATAACTTGAGAGACGCCCAGGGATGATGAGAGACGCCCAGGTTGGGGCGTCTCTACTATCATTCCATTGTTTACAATATGATTAGTTGTCGAGAATCCGCAACTCCACGCGTCGGTTCATGCGGTGCGCTTCTGGTGTGTTGTCGCGGGACAGCGGCATGGTACCTCCGAAAGCTTTGGTATGAATGCGGCTCTTGGCAATGCCCTTCGAAACGAGGTAGTCTTTTACTGCTTTGACGCGTTGCCGCGAAAGCTTCATGTTCTCGGCGGCATCACCCTGGTAGTCGGTATGACCTTCGAGTTGAATGATCATGTTGGCGTTTTCTCGCATCATGCTAACGACAATGTCCAGCTCGGGATAAGACTCCGGCGTGATTCTCGACCTCCCCACTTCAAAGATCAGGTTGCTGAGAAGCATGACCTGACCGGGCGTGTGGACGTGATTGGTTCCTGCAACAAGTTCGATATCGCGGATCACGCGGCGGTTTTCGTTCGTGTCCGCAGGGTCGAGCATATACTTTGCAGGAGCATAACCGGTGGCGATGACTTCGATGGAGTACTTGTCGTTATCGAACATGGCAAATTCATACTTGCTGCCATTGATGATCCCAATACGGTTACCGTAAGGCAAGCTTTTGTATACGATGCGGGCTGTTACGGGTTGGCGGGTCTCAGCGCTCAGGATCATGCCCTCCGCGTAAGTCAGGCTGTCGGCTTCCTGGGCCAATAAAGGCACGGCTGCTGCCAGCAGGAAGACAAGTCTTAGTAAAGTCGAAGCCATAATTCATGGGTTTACGCGCTATAACTTGAGGATCTTAAACTCCACTCGCCTGTTTCTACTCCTGCCTTCGTCTGTTTCGTTGCTGTCGATCGGTTTGCTTTCTCCAAAGTAGGTTACTTTGAGCCTGCTCGTATTAATTCCGTTCCGGGAGAGGTAGGTAACTACCGCCTGTGCCCGGCGCCTGGAGAGGCCCTGATTATAGGATTCGGGGCCCATTGAGTCGGTGTGGCCGGAAACCTCAATTTCCATGTCTGTCCGTTCCTTCATGAGGCGAACGATCCGGTCCAATTCAGGATAGCTTTCCGGCTTCAAATCTGCCTTATCGAAATCAAAGAATACGTTGTTCAGCGTTATCGTGACGTCCTTCGCAATGTCCGCAACGCGTATGTTGCCCAGGCGGAAATCACGCACGTCGATAATGCGATCTTCCGTTATACCCGTCAGGTCAAGGTTTTGACTTTCTGAAATCTTATCTGGCGCTTCAGCACGAATCCCGTATATGCTTCCTCCCGGAATCCGGATTTCATATTCTCCGGTTGCCGGATCAGTCTGAGCGATACCAGTTTCCTCGCCGCCGGGAAGTCGTTCATACACCACCTTCGCACCAATAGGTTGGCCTGTTTCGGCATCCACAATCTTGCCGCGTACCGTTACCCATACTTCAGGTTTCTTGAGGATGGGGAGCTTCACACGATAAATGTCCGTGTTGGTCTCCGTGACACCCCTTGAGTAATACGCATACTCGCTGTTTGCCGGAATGTTGAAGAACAAGTCTTCCAGGGGCGAGTTGATTTCAGGGCCCAGGTTTTCAGGTTCAGACCAGTTCGTCCACGTGTCATCAAGCCTCTTGGATACATAGATGTCACTTCCTCCATATCCACTGAAGCCATTCGATGAGAAGTAGAGTGTCTGATCATCAAGTGCAAGGAACGGCGCCGATTCTTCGCCAGCCGAGTTGATGACATCACCGAGGTTCTTCGGTTCTGTCCAGGTGCTGTCGCTGTTCATGAACGACACATAGAGGTCGCGACCACCGTATGAATCCTCACGTTCCACCGACATGAGCAGTGTGCGGCGGTTGTTCGCGAGGAAGTAGTTCGCCTTGTCGCTGAAGTTGTAGTCGTTCTCGATCTCCAGGGCAACTGGTGTTGACCACGTACCCCCTACGTTAGAGCTGATCGAAACACCTGCCATCATCTTGCCGTTCGGCAAATACTTGTTGCCGAGAAGAATTATTGCGGAACGTCCATCAGGTGTTACCGAACTTATCGTATTGATAAAGTTGGGGCCTGCATTATTGAATTGCCGAAGGTTCTTGGCCAGCGTCCAACGACCGGTTGAATCCAGCTCAGAGTACCAGATGTCTTCGAGGTCGCTTGTGCCACCCACGTTCTCCGGGTGATTCTTACGGCTAAAGTACAGCGTCTTCCCATCAGGAGAGAGGAGCGGATTCAACTCACTCACATCAGTATTTATATTTGCGTCAAGCGCTTCAATCACGATTCCCGAAGCGAGCAATTGCGGCTTTGGAATATCAGCAATGATCGGATAGCTGGAGTCGGTAATACCGACAGCATCAATAGCAAAGTAATCGGGAACAGCAGCGCCGTCAAATTCCAGTTTCACCGCGGCAACCTTATACGGTGTAGGTTCAGTGAATATGTTCAGCATCCTTCCCTTAAGCGGGATTGAACTCGGATTAAGTACGTTCAATTCATATTCATTACCTGCTTCGTCATACAACAATACACGATACAACGCGCTAGGGTTGTGTGATTCCGCAATGGCAACTTGTCGAATGCTCATCGGGTTACTGAACCCGAGCTTTATGAATTCCTTGCGATTGGGTTTGTTTGGCGTCCACGCATTAGGATTCTGTCCACCCGCGGGAAGCACATTGGGTTTGCCCAATGCCTGATAGGCGCCATACTGAACCGGGGTGAGTTCGGAGGAAACCTCCAGGACACTTGATGCCCACTGCACCACTTGGGCTTCCGTCGTTGCATACGCGCCGGCAAGTATGATGAGAGGTAGAATTTTCTTCATGCCTGTGTTTTAGGAATTCAAAGTTAAACTTAGTCAAAATTTCAAAATTCAGCCTAGAAACGGCCTAAAATGGGACAAAAATAAGTGATACGAATTAGCCTGTAAACCCCTCTATTCGAGGGAGTGGCGATCAAAGAGAAGGAAGCCAACATGGAGCAGCACACCCCATTTGTTGTGGTTGTCGTCGTAGTAGTTCACACTCAGATTTATTGGCCCAATTGGTGAATGATGCACTAATCCTGCCGACGCGGCGAGGTATGCTTTGGTCACGTCGTTGATCTTTTGCACATCCTGGTTCTCATCTGAGGACAAATAGTCAAGGGGCTTGAAGAGGTAAGTCTCCAGTCTGAAGTCAAGCTTGTTTTTAAGGACAAAGATGTTGCGTATACCCCCAGCTACGTAATTGAAGGATCGGAACTTCTCCAGCAACAACGTCCGGCTGTCCTGCAACGGATGAAATGTCGGCGCATTGATGATTGTGCCTCTGTAATTCTGAAACGACGGCTGATTAGAGAACACCCCTTCCACGATATAGCCGGGATGGTAAAACCCTCCATTGAAGTATTGCTCAGCAGAGAGGCGTAAGCGAAACCAATTGTGCCTTCCATAAAAGGGTGTGGCGTTAACAGCGGTGTTACCCGGCAGGTAATCTTCGGAGAGCGAAAAATATTCAGCGGCTACGCTCATAGCCTTTCCGCGGCGTGGATATTGTTTCCTGTCAAGGTCGTTGGCGCTCAGTCCGATGCCGGCCTTAATACCCTTAATCTTGAGTTCATCCAATATAGCAGTGCTGGTAAAGGTTGTGTCATTTGAATAGCGATCCAGATTGCTGAATCCCTCAACCCGAATCGATGCTTTGAGATGCCGCCCCACTGGCCAACCGAAGTCTACGGCAGCTTTTCGGTTCACTCGTCGCAAAACCGTCGCCGTAACATCCTGGAGCAAGTCTTCGGATTCGAGATAATCCCAGCTGTTAAATGTTACCGAGGGTTCGATGTAAAACTTTGTAATGAACGGGTTATCAACTCGCATGCGAGCCGTGGCCGATTTGTAAAAGCTTCCTGTTTGAAAACCTACTGATGTCTGAAGCAATGATTTGTTGAACCGATAGAAACTAGCACCAAGGAAGATGTTACTGATGTTGCGTGTTGCAATGACACCTCCAAAGTCGATTTGAAAATTCTGTTGCGGTCGGCGCGCCAGGTTCAACACAAAGTGATTCGTCGCTGTATCGAGCGAAATGCTCGGAACTACATTGTGAAAGTATTCCTCGGACACCAACTCGTAGTAGCCGCTGAGTATATCCCTGTAGAATAGTAGGCGCGGCCTGTCAGGTCTGATGCCAAACAGTCGGTTAATGTAACGGGTTTGCTTTTCCGTGAAGCCCTGATACCGTATACCATCAAAGATGAAGGGAACGCCACGGTTGTTGAATTCATTCCGTCGTTCCGAAAGCTCATCGCAGGATACACGACGCGCGATCTTCGCCTTGATCTCGTCCATCTTTCGCATCGTCGCGACGTACCCACTGTCGATCAGACTTTCAGCCCTTTCAAAATCAAATGAAGTGTACCCGCGGATGTTTGGTTGAATGTAGATGCCCAGATCGCCAATGGCTGTGGGATCCGACTTGTCGAGCAACATATAAATCAATGAATTGCTGATAAGCCGGTCGTCCGTTTCGTACGGATACTCGGTAAAAATCTTTGTTGAGACGTTAACGCCAATAATGATATCGGGGTTGAACTCTTTGGTTGCTACGTCGACGGGAAAATTATTGTACACGCCTCCATCGAAAAGATAGCGCCCATCGACGCGGATGGGTTTGTAAAAGAAGGGGACGGTCTGCGTCGCCCGGAGTGCATCGCTAAGCAAACCTCTCTTGAGGATGACTTCCTGTTGCGTGAAGATGTCGGCGGCGACAACCCGCAGCGGGACAAAGAGGCTGTCGAAGTTGTTGCGTGAGATGCCGGAAGCCTGCGCCATTATCTCCGTCAAAGCAAAATTGAGGGAAACATCATTTGCGATACTCGAATTAAGCTGCACGTTCAGTGTGGAGTCGAGCGACAGGTCGAGTTTAAGGAATCCCGGATGGTCAGCGTCTTTGTGGTAGTAGTAATTAAACCCCTCGCGCGGCAACCCGCGGATGAGTCGAAGAAAGTCTTCCGAGGTGACAATGTCTTCGATCTGGTACGGGCTCATGCCCGCAGCGTAGCTTCCGCCGATGATGCCTCCCATCGAGGTGCCGACAATGTAGTCGATAGGGATGTCATTCTCCTCCAGCGCCTTAATGACGCCGACGTGCGCGAGCCCCTTCGCGGCTCCTCCACTGAGAACAAGCGCTACCTTCTGCGCGTGGAGCGGAAGCGATAACAGTACGCACGAGAGAATAAGCAGACGCCGCATTCAGAATACCGGTAACATTAAGTACACTTCCCTAACTGAAATCAGCGCGGGAAAATTACTCGACGCTTCCGGATTTTCGCAAAAAAAGCGAGCTCAGTTCAGGGCGGCCATCGGATCTTCCAGAACCTCCGGGAACGGAATGGCATTCAGCCGTCCTGTCAGTCCATTAACAACTGTTTCAAAAGCAGCGCGGTGTTCATCCGCTATAGGCTGGGAAGGAGGCAACTCTACCTTCAACGCGTCGACCTGCACGCCGTTCTTCCAGAAGCGATAACACAGGTGGGGTCCGGTTGCAAGACCTGTGCTTCCTACATACCCGATCGTTTGCCCCTGCCGAACGCGAACACCGGCTCGAATGCCATTGGCGATGTTCGACATGTGGAGGTATTGCGTGGTGTAGGTGCTGTTGTGCCGGATCTTGACATAATTGCCATTGTTTGACGTGTACTGGGCTTCCAGTACGACACCATCACCAACGGACCGAATAGGCGTGCCTGTCGGCGCCGCGAAATCCGTTCCCAGGTGCGCACGATAAACCTTCCGCACCGGATGGAAGCGGCTCAGCGAATAGCGGGAACTGATCCGCGTGAATTCAATGGGATACTTCAGCAGCGCTTTCCGGAGGCTTTTACCCTCCTCGTCAAAGAAGTCTACGCCTTCGCCCTGATCGTAAGGGAATGCATAGTAAGGATTGCCAAAATGTTCAAAGTACACGGCAAGTATCCGGTTGATGCCGGCAAACTTACCTTCGACCTGATTCTCTTCGTAGATGATCTTGAATTTGTCGCCCTTCTGCAAACGCTGAAAATCCACCTGCCAGGCAAAAATGTCCACGAACATGTTCGTTAGCTCGTGCGAGATACCCAGCGACTCAATGGTTTGAGACAGGTTGTTATTGACGACACCGGCAACGCTCTTTTCTACTTTCGTCACCTCACGACGCTGAAGGTCTACCGACAGCGTGTCGTCGAATCGGATCACAACGTACTCAAGAGGGTTGGGTTCGTACACGAACGCGCGGGCTGTCTTTGTTGAGTCAGGCGTGCAAAGCACAGTATACTTCTTTTCAGGGGCAATCTTTCGAACATCAAAGACATTCTTCGAGACCATCGACAGCTGATGGATAAGGCTTGGCGGTACGTTGTAGCTCATGAGGATGTCTCCGAGGAACTGGTTCCGCTTGATCTTATCTTCGATTACTACAAGGTCATCGACAAACATACCGTAGAGTACGGTCGGTTCCTTTATCTCAATGTCAATGTGCAGTGAATCGGAATCGGGATCTCCCATTACGTCCGAAATCAAATCGGTCCTGGATCCGAGGACCACGGCGAGAAGAACGGCAACGCAAAAGGTGAGAGCGGAGATCAGTAGCTGGATCGGCAGTCTTTTCATGAAAGAGGTCTTACAAAATCAAAAAATATTTAAGGCCACAAAGTTAGCATCCCTGCTGTATTAGTTGGCTCGCAGTAATATTAGTCTAAAAAATTCAAAAAAATAACCACGCCGGAGCTTTCCGACCTGAAATCCGACCTGGTCCCACTCCATCTAACTCATCGATACAGCTCACGATACTTGCGCTTACCCGATTCCAAAAACTCTACGAAACGAGGCACGCTGCGGTCGTAAGCATAAGGCCAGGCAAGCACCCGCTCGTCTTTGCCCACCAGCACGTAGAACGGCTGTGCGTTGTTGTCAAGGTTTGTGATCTGCAGGTCGGCGTTCTGTTTCCCGATGGTCTTCTTAACCTTGCCGTCGTGACTCGACGTGTACCATTTCGATTCGGGGAGAAGAGTTTTATCATCGACGTACAAGGCGACGATGACAAAGTCATTCCGTAACCGTTCGAGCACCTGCGGGTCGGACCAAACCACTGCCTCCATTTCGCGGCAGTTGGTGCATCCGTGCCCGGTAAAGTCGATAAATAATGGCTTATCGAGCTGCCTGGCGCATTTCAGGGCCTGATCGTAGTCGAAATAGCCCGTCAGGCCGTGCGGCAGGTGAAGGAAATCGCTGTAAAGGGGTTCCTCGCATGCCGGGTCCGGACTGGCTGATCCGGTGCGTTGGGCGAGGTTGAAATCATGCGTATGCATGGGTGGTAAATAGCCGGCGAGGGCTTTTAACGGGGCTCCCCAAAGTCCGGGTGTCAGGTAAATCACGAACGTGAAAACGCAAATGGAGAGAAGCAGGCGCCCAATTCCAATCTTTTCGAGGGGCGCGTCGCCGGGTAGACGAATCTTACCCAACAGATAGAATCCGAGGAGGGCAAAAATTACAATCCAGAGCGCAATGTTAATATCGCGGTCCAGCAGTCCCCAGTGGTACGCCTGATCCGCAATGCTGAAAAACTTGAGGGCCAGGGCAAGTTCGAGGAAACCCAGCGTGACTTTTACCGAATTCAGCCAGCTCCCTGATTTCGGCAGGCTCTTGATGAGCTCCGGAAACATGGCGAAAAATGTAAACGGAAGCGCGAAAGCCAGCGAATAGCAAAACATCACAGCGATGGGCTTTATGATCTCGCCTCCCGCGGAAAGGAACAGCACGCTCCCCACGATGGGCACGGTACAGCTGAACGAGACGAGCACGAGCGTTGCCGCCATAAAGAATATGCCCGTCAGCCCGCCCTTCTCCGCTTGCTGGTCAGCCTTGTTCACGAGCTGATGCGGTGCGGTGATTTCAAACAGGCCAAAGAATGACAGAGCAAATACGATGAAGATGACAAATACAAAAAGGTTGGGCGCCCAGTGCGTCGCCAGCGCATTCAATCCATCTGTTCCCAGCAGCACGGCAAACAAGGTCCCTGCGATAGTGTAGATCGCGATTATGGAAATACCGAACAGCGAGGCCTTGCGAACTCCTTCCGCGCGACTTTGATTGTCGCGCAGAAAGAACGTCACCGTCATCGGCACCATCGGAAAAACACAAGGCGTCAACAACGCAGCAAAGCCTGCGAGAAACGCCACGAGAAGGAGCGCGCCGAATGAACTGGTTCCGTAAGACGCTTCGCCTTCGAGAATCGATGGATCAAGTACAGGTCCGCGATTGGGGCCCGCCGTTGACGGTGATTCTGTAACGGTAACGCTATCGGCCGCAGCAGGCCCTACGGGTTGCGCGACAGCAGGCTCCTCCTGGCGCGGTGTCGGTTCTGTCCGGATAGCAGACGACGACGTACTGCCAGTGATATTGAGTTTAAAGTTGAACTCTCCATCATACAGAACACACAAACCTTCTGCCTCCGAGCAGACCTGGCCTTCGAAACTACCTGATATCGTTGATGCTTCAGAGGAAAGAATCTTGAGTGTTTGCCTGAATTGTCCGGTGTTCTCAAATATCCTGACGTCACAACCAAAGGTTTTGTCGTGCTTAGCCTTATCGCCCGGAGCACGCAACTTCCCTACCATCTCAAAGCCCGCGACTTTATCATACGATACCGTCATGGGAATAGGGCCGCAGTCGTAGTCGAAATCAACCGAGTAGATATACCACCCGGGGTCAATGGTGGCATTGAAGATGATTTCCACTTCGTCGCCCACCTTGACATCAGTAGATGTGATCTCTGTGGTCCAGTTGACCTTCTTCAGAATCTGCGAAGTTGCAGGGACCGCGAAGCAACAAAGAGTGATGAGCGCTATCAGGAAACGTTTACTCATACATCTATTTCAATCTGGCCGCGGAGCAGGTCATCAATGGTTTCGCGTTTTCGGATAAGTTTCGCTTCGCCGTTGATCACCATTACTTCAGCTGGTCGAAGCCGTGAATTATAGTTTGAAGCCATCGAATAGCCGTAGGCGCCGGCATTCAGGATTGCGATGGTATCGCCTTCACGTACTTCGTTAAGCTTTCTGTCCGCACCAAACGTGTCGGTCTCACAAATGTATCCAACAACAGTGTACAGCCTTTTTGATCCCGTTGGGTTAGAAACATTGATTATATGATGGTACGCATCATACATCATGGGCCGAACCAGGTGATTGAAGCCTGAGTTCAGGCCAACAAACGTAACGCTTGGTGTTGCCTTAACAACATTCGCACGCGCGAATAGGATCCCCGCTTCACTGACAATGTACTTACCCGGCTCGATCCACAGTTCGAGCTTGCGTCCATATTGTTCGCAAAATTCTCCAAACGCTTTGCTCAGGCGAAGTCCGAGATCGTAGATGTTCGTCGTGATGTCACCTTCTTTATACGCGACTTTGAATCCGCTGCCGAAATCGAGGAAACGCAGATCTGGAAAATCGCGGGCAACGCCGAAAAGAATGTCGGCCATCTTCAGGAAGATATCCGTTTCAGAGATGTCGGACCCTGTATGCACATGGAGACCATTTATCCTGATGCCATACTTGTAAACTGTCTCCATGATCCGCGGCAACTGATAGATTGAGATGCCGAACTTGGAGTTGCTGTGACCGGTGGAGATCTTGTAATTGCCGCCGGCAAGGATATGCGGATTGAGCCGTACACCGCAGGGGTATTCAGACCCGTACGTCTCGCCGAACTTCATCAGTGACGACAGATTGTCGAGGTTCACCGACACACCAAGCTTCACGGCTTCGCGTATCTCATCGAAGCCTACACAATTCGGTGTGTACATAATCTCGGAGGGCTTGAAGCCGGCTCCGATAGCGATCTGCACTTCTTCAATTGAAACTGCGTCAATACCTGCGCCGTGCTTTCGCAGCAACTTCAGTACAGACACATTGGTCAGCGCTTTCGCAGCATACTTGACTCGGACGTCGGCCCCGGAGAAGGCGCCCTTGAGCGTCTTAAGCTGATTGACAATTTTATCGGCATCGTAGACGTACAACGGAGTTCCAAACTCCCGGCAGATGTCTTCTACCGGAATCTTTTGTATCACATAGTTGTAGTCTACTAACTCCATAGCACGCTTTGATAAAAGGCCAAATATACCAATGCCCGAAATTAATTTTCAGTCTTACCTTTGAACTATGAAATTATTTTACCGGGAGGAAGGAAGCGATGGACCCAACCTTGTAATCCTGCATGGCCTCTTCGGTTCATCGGACAATTGGCTCCCCCAGGCGAAGATGCTCGCCGAAAATTTTCACGTGTACCTTGTGGATCTTCGCAATCACGGCCAGTCACCGCACAGCGATGAATTCAACTACGATGTCATGGCGGATGACGTGGTTGAACTCATCGACGCTGAAGGTATTTCGTCGCCCATTTTGCTCGGTCATTCCATGGGTGGAAAAGCTGCCATGACCCTCGCCCTGCGTCAGCCGGACCTTCCGTCAGCAATCGTCGTGATTGACATCGCCCCGCGGCGTTACCCCGATCAGCACGACAGGATTGTGGAGGGATTGCTGGCGCTCCCCCTGGCTGAACTGACATCGAGACAGGAGGCAGATGAAGCCCTGGCCCCGTACGTCCCGGAACCTCCGGTCCGTCAATTCCTCCTCAAAAACCTGAAGCGCGAACCGTCGGGCGGATTTGGCTGGAAAATGAATTTAGACACCATTTCGCGCAATATTTCAGAGGTCAGTAAAGGGGTGGGAAATGGTTCCGTTTTCCCGGGACCGACCCTCTTTGTCCGGGGGGGCAGGTCAAACTACGTGGCCGACGACGACCTCGAAGACATCCGAAAACTGTTCCCGGCCGCCAGGCTAGAAACCCTTGATACGGGGCATTGGGTTCAGGCAGAAAAACCCCGTGAGCTGGTGGATCTCGTTAAAGCTTTTGGCAGGGAACTCAATGGCGAAAGCGATTGATCAGGTAGAGTATGACAGTGAGGAGGATGCTCAACAGTATGCTTGTTGTGATTGGGATGTACAGCTTGAAGTTTTCCTTTTCCACCACGATGTCACCAGGCAGGCGTCCAAACCACCCAAGCTTTTCCGAGTAATGAAAGAGCAGCCCGGCAACCAGGAGTATTCCACCAACCAACATCAGTATCTTGCCTATCCCCATATCTGTTTATCTTTTCGTAAATGAGTCGCCGCGGCAAACTGTATCTGATTCCTAATGTCATCGCGGCCGATACCGCTGACAAAGTTATACCGAATCAGGTTAAGGACGCGCTGCGTTCTATGCGTCATTTTCTTGCAGAAGATATTCGGACAGCGCGCAGGTATCTGGCAAGTCTCAAAATATATGACACTATAGAGGGTCTCGAGTTCGAGCGGCTGGATAAGGACACAGAATACAGCGATTTGCCTGCGCTCCTCCAGCCTTTGTTCGATGGCCATCCGATGGGTGTATTAACGGAGTCAGGTTGCCCTGGTGTTGCTGATCCTGGGGCGCTGGCCGTACGATTTGCTCACGAACATAAAATCGATGTTATCCCACTGGTTGGGCCGTCGTCGATCCTGCTGGCTTTAATGGCCTCAGGAATGAATGGCCAGCATTTCACCTTTCACGGATATCTACCTGTGGAAACCCGTGAAGGCACACGCATCATTCGGGATTTGGAAAAGGACTCGCGCCGCACGGGACAAACACACATCTTTATAGAGACGCCCTATCGCAACAATCGATTGCTCAAGACCCTGTTGTCGACCCTTTCGGACGAAACGCGTCTTTGCGTGGCGTCCGCCCTCACCGGGTCATCTGAATATGTCAGGACGTTGACCGTCAGGCAATGGAAGAAGAATCCCCCAACATTGCCAAGGCTCCCGGCGGTCTTCCTGATAAGCGCTTTCCTTTGAATGCAATAACAACGGTCATTAAAAAAGGGATTGAGGCGCAACTTCCGTCATTTTCCGAATTAGGACAATTAGCCTAAATTTGCCGCCTGTATATCTCCTTAGCTATTATTAACTCAGCCATTTAGTATGCCTTATTTGTTTACTTCGGAGTCCGTTTCTGAAGGACATCCGGACAAAGTAGCGGACCAGATTTCTGACGCTCTCATCGACTACTTCCTCGCTTACGATCCCAACTCAAAAGTTGCGTGCGAAACGCTGGTGACTACTGGTCAGGTTGTGCTCGCCGGCGAAGTCAAGTCGGATGCTTATCTCGACGTTCAGGATATTGCCCGCGAAGTGATCCGCCGGATCGGTTACACGCGCAGCGAGTACATGTTTGAGGCAAACAGCTGCGGAATATTATCAGCCATTCACGAACAATCTCCGGATATCAACCAGGGTGTCGAACGAAAGAAAAAGGAAGATCAGGGTGCAGGCGACCAGGGTATGATGTTCGGCTACGCCACGAACGAAACGGACAATTATATGCCGTTGCCGCTGGAAATCGCTCACCTGTTACTCCGCGAACTGGCTGCACTGAGAAGAGAGAATAAAGAAATCACCTATCTGCGACCTGATGCAAAGTCGCAGGTGACGATTGAATACGGCGATGACAATAGACCGCTCAGAATTGACGCGATCGTTCTGTCGACGCAACACGACGAGTTCGCGAAAGATAATGCGATGCTGAAGAAAATTAAGGATGATGTAATCAACATCCTTATCCCGCGCGTGAAGAAGAAACTTCCCAAACGCGTGCAGGCACTTTTCGACGACAACATCAAATACTACGTAAACCCTACTGGTAAGTTCGTTATCGGCGGACCTCACGGTGACACTGGACTTACCGGGAGGAAAATCATAGTTGACACGTATGGCGGCAAGGGCGCTCACGGCGGAGGTGCGTTTTCCGGTAAGGATCCTTCCAAAGTGGACCGCTCTGCAGCTTATGCGACACGTCACATCGCGAAAAACCTGGTTGCCGCCGGCGTATGCGATGAGGTTCTCGTGCAGGTAGCATATGCCATTGGTGTTGCGAAGCCCGTCGGGCTTTATGTCAACACGTTCGGCACGTCTAAGGTCAACATTAGCGATGGCGAGATAGCTAAGAAGGTTGAGAAGCTCTTCGACATGCGGCCATACTTCATCGAAGAACGATTCAAGCTGCGCACGCCGATTTATTCTGAAACAGCGGCGTATGGACACATGGGTCGTGAGCCTCGCGTTGTCGAGAAAGTCTTTAACAAAGGCAAACGCAACGAAAAGAAAATGAAGGTGGAGTTGTTCCCCTGGGAAAAGCTGGATTATGTCGATAAGGTGCGAGCCGCCTTCAAAATCAAATAGATATTAACAACCCGATTTCGGAAAGCTGCCTGCAGAAACAGGCAGCTTTCTTTTTTAAGTCTTCTTCTTACTTTGGTGTCATGAATGTTGATGAACTAAGCGAACTCATAAAAAATCGACGGTCCGTTTTTCAGGCAGAATATTCGGGAGAACCCGTCGACGATGCGGTAATCGAACGCATGCTCGAAAATGCAAACTGGGCACCTACACACAAGATGACAGAGCCCTGGCGCTTTATTGTCTTCAAGGGAGAAGGCTTGAGGACGCTGGCGCGGATTCAATCGGAGTTTTATAAATCGTACACAACTGCTGATGGCACGTTTCGCGAAGATCGTTATCGCAATCTTCAGGAGAAGCCGTTGCTTTCTTCACACATTATCGCGTTGATCATGAAGCGCGATCCTGCAGAATCGGTTCCTGCCATTGAAGAAGCTGCAGCTGTATTTTGCGCTATGCAGAACATGCAGCTCACTGCAGCTGCTTATGGTGTTGGCTGTTACTTCAGCACCGGTGGTATCACCTACTTCGACGGCGCGGTTGCACAATTTGGATTCTCTGAAAACGATGTGCTGCTCGGATTTCTTCACGTAGGCGTGCCGAAGACGGCAGTGCGTGAGGGGAAGAGGAGGCCTGTTTCGGAGAAGACAAGGTGGGTGACTACGAATCAGTAGCAGATGCAGTTGTAGATTCAAGGGCAGCGATCTCCGTTTGCGACCGCTTCTGCATCTGTTAATTCAGTCGTTTACCGAAAAAGCAGGCACGTTTTTGGTATTGGTCCATACGGACACCCGTGAATTTTCTATTTTTCAAGATACTACCATCAAACTTTTTGTTATGAGACCGTTGCTGATTGTTCTTTTCTTGCTTTCGATTTGTACACCTGATTTTGCACAAGTTATCGGAAAACAGTTTCCGGCGATGGAAGCCGAGACGATTGAAGACAAGAAAGTGATGTTGCCCGGAGATGTTGCGGGGAAGTACACCCTTCTTGGTCTCGCATATTCGAAGAAATCGGAAGATGAACTCAACTCCTGGTTCCAGCCTGTTTTTGAAAAGTTCATTCAAAAGAACAAAGGTTTGTTTGAGTCGTTCGGTTACGATGTGAATGTCTACTTCGTCCCGATGTTTACGGGCGTAAATGCTGCAGCTACAGGCACAGCAAAAAAGAAGGCTGCCAAAAACATTGATCCCAACCTGCTGCCTTACATTCTCTTCTACAAGGGTGAGTTAAAGCCATACAAGGAGCAGCTCGATTTCGAAAAGAAGGACATTCCGTATTTCTTCGTCCTTGACGAATCTGGCAAGATCGTCTACGCTACCTCGGGTAAGTATTCCGCAAAAAAAATGGATGAGATTGAGAGTGTCCTGGAGTAATCCCTCTCGCGCCCTTGTTCACAAGAAGGTCTTACGCGCGGGTCCCGATTTACCCGTGAAGGTGTTGGATTACGACGAACTTATTCGAAGGCTGGAGCCGCGCGCTGGATGCCCTTAGGGAATTAAAGGGCCTGCGCTGTCAAAGCAGGCAATGACCGATTAGGCTGTGTAATCGGTTGCGCACTACATCGCTCTGCCCGATCCATGTTCCAACGTCAAACCTTTTCCCACAAAATCCTTGTGAATTCCCGATAAAGGCAATATTATGCAATCGATTGCGCATCCGATGTCGCATCTCGACAGCAAACCCCCTCATCATGCCGGCTGCCATGCCGATACTGCTGACGCTACAATCCTTGCTGCTCCAACCAGTTGGAGCAGCGGCAGACGGCAAACTGCCCGCCTTTCCGGGCGCCGAAGGCTTCGGCATGTACACATCCGGTGGGCGCGGCGGCAAGACGCTGATCGTAACAAACCTCAACGACGGAGGACCAGGCAGTTTGCGCGAGGCAATTCAAACACCAGGACCTCGCACGATTGTATTTGAAATAACCGGCACCATTGCACTTGAATCTCCCCTCGTCCTGCGTGAAGGCAACGTGACGATCGCAGGACAGTCTGCACCAGGCGATGGCGTGTGTATCAGCAACTACCCATTTATCATTGACGCCGACAATGTCATCATTCGATTCCTTCGATTCAGGCTTGGCGACAAAAGCGGTCGCGAAGGCGACGCCCTCACAGCTATCGGCCATCGCGACATCATTATCGATCACTGCTCGATGAGCTGGGCAACCGACGAGTGCGCGACGTTTTACGACAACACGAACTTCACCCTGCAATGGTCGATCATCAGCGAAAGCCTTAATCACTCGGTCCATAGCAAAGGCGACCATGGATACGGCGGAATTTGGGGCGGCATGGGCGCATCGTTTCATCACAACCTCCTCGCACACCACAACAGCAGACTTCCGAGATTCTGCGGCGCGCGCTATCACGGCCAGCCGGAAAAGGAACTCGTCGACTTCCGAAACAACGTCATCTACAATTGGATGAGCAACTCCTCTTATGCAGGTGAGCGTGGTCAACATAATATCATCAACAATTATTACAAACCTGGCCCAGCCACGCCAAGGGATGTACGCAGCCGCATTATCCAACCCTATCAACCGTATGGAAAATTCTATGTGGCTGGTAACATCGTAGAGGGTAACGCAGAGGTCACGCAAGACAACCGAAAAGGCGTTGCATGCGACCACCCTGATTCCGTGATAGCAAACGCGCCCTTTCAGGTCACCCCGGTAAATACACTCAACGCACAAGAGGCACTCGACTTGGTGCTGGATCATGCGGGCGCGAGCGATCATCGTGATCGTGCGGACGCGCGCGTTGTCGAAGAAGTGCGCACTGGGACTGCGCGCTTTGGATGTGAACACAAAGGCATTATCGATTCCCAGCATGATGTCGGGGGGTGGCCCGATCTCCGGCCAGGCAAGGTGGCTACGGACACAGACCGCGACGGCATGCCCGATGAATGGGAAAAGAAGATGGGCTTACGGTCAGACTATGCGCACGATGCGCAGATGACAACCTCAGGTGGGTACACCAACCTGGAAGTATATCTCAACCATCTTGCCAGCAAGGTATGGAAGTAAACCTCCCGCATCGAAGCCCTCCGGTAGCGGCAATGGGTCGCCCTGCCAGCGACTGGAATCCGGAACAAATCTGGGATGAGTTCCGGAACGGAAGTGAGCTCGCATTTACTGCCCTCTACAAAATGTATGTCGCCGATCTGTACCACTATGGGGAAAGGCTCACGGACGACAAGCAACTGATCGAAGACAGCATACACGATCTCTTTGTAGAGCTGTGGCGGCAGCGGAGTCGATATAAGCCGGTACAGCGGTTGAAGTTCTACCTGCTAAAGAGCTTCCGTAACCGCTTAATGAAAAATCTCCGCAGGAATGGCCGAATCGCTCAAAAGAATTCCGGCGACCAATACGACATCGAACTTCTCATCAACCCCGCGGCCCTGAATTCGGAATCAGATGCCCCTGCCGAAGAACTCCCCGGCCTTCAGAAAGGTATCGACGGCCTTTCACCCCGAGAAAAACAGGCGATCGTTCTGCGCTTTTATGATGGCCTGACCTACGAAGAAATCGCCGAACTCATGACCATCTCGACGCGATCCGTGTACAAACTCATGTACCGGGCCCTGGGATCGCTGAAGGAGGCCCTAAGGGTATAGCCCCTCGAAAAAATTTCCCAAAAAAATCCCAACAGCCATGGGATAAAAAAGGGCATGGGTCGGCCCTTATAGATACGAATCAATTACTCCGTTCATTTCATGAGACGCTACGAGGAATTTACCGTTGCGGATTTTATTCAGGATGACTTTTTCCTGTCGTGGGTAAAGCAGCCGACATCCGAGGCAGACCAGTTTTGGGAGCAGTGGATGATCCTTCACCCCGACCGAAAGCACCTGGTGCTTGAGGCAAGAAAGCTGGTACTGGCTGTGGACTTCAGAAAAACACCGCCCGAAGCTATCCCCGCTGAAGCTATCCTTAATCGAATCCGTACTTCAATCCGCGAAGAAGTCGCGGACAACACCACACGATCCACTAGGGCAGTAAACCCGCGCTGGCTTGCGGTGGCCGCGACATTATTTATCGCCGTGGTTTCCGGGACAGCTTTCTACCTGATGCAAACAGCCGACCACGTGATGGTTCACACCGGGTACGGTGAAAGAAAGCGATTGGTCCTGCCTGATCAGTCCGTTGTTACCCTTAACGCCCGGTCTACGCTCCGCTACGCACCTGCATGGGACACAGACGAACATCGTGAAGTATGGCTGAACGGAGAGGCATTCTTTGAAGTGACGAAATCAGAAACATCACAGAAGTTTCTCGTTCACACCGGGAATGTGAACGTGGAGGTACTAGGTACCACATTCAATGTGTTGAACAGGAGGGGGAAGACGCAAGTCGTGCTCAACACCGGTCGGGTACGACTGACCAGCGATGATGCGAAGGAAAAGGCCATTACGATGGAGCCGGGAGAACTTGCCGAGCTGTCGGAAGGACAGGATGATTTTATTACGCGACAGGTAAATCCAAAGCTGTACACGTCCTGGACTTCCAATCAACTGATCTTCCAGCAATCCACATTGAAGGACATCATGCAGATTCTGGAAGACAACTACGGATACGATGTCGTGAACCACGTCGGTGAGTTGGAAGATGTGACGTTCACCGGTACGATACCGACAGTGGATCTTGATACAGTATTGTATGTTCTCTCCGAAACATACGGAGTGGACTTCAGCAAAGGTGATGAAGCGATCGTAATCTCCGCGCGGGGCGGAGGTGAACATTGAATACGATAACCAACTTAAACACGTAAACCCCACCCTTATGAAAAGGTTACTACAATGGTTAAGCTACTCGCTATCCATTCTCCTGCTTTGCTTTGTGCAGACCCCTGCCAATGCCCAGGAGTGGGCCGACGCAAAGGCCTATGCCGTGGATGGTCCCACTTCGCCGACGGTAGCGCAAAAATCGCTGAAGCGAATGCTTAAGGAGCTGGAGGCAAAATTCAACGTGCGCTTCGGCTACCTCGATCATGTGGTCGAGAATAAGTCGGTGCCAGCAAAGGATCTGGAGGCCGCTTCTGTTGAAGAAGCCCTGGACAATCTCCTGACGCCGCTGAATCTGGTCTACAGGAAGCTCGGCGATCGCTTTTACCTCATTGAACCTGGCGTTTCTGGTAAGTTGAAAGCCTCCGCGGGCCCTGATCAGGGTGTCCTGCAACCATTACGTGCAACTCCTTCCACCGAGAATCTGAATCTTATTATTCCGCGCCGTCAAGCGAATCTGCGAACCGTTCCCGTGTTCCAGGTTTCAGGCCGGATTACAGACGCTGCTGACGGCAATCCGATTCCCGGCGTTAACGTGCTCGTCAAGGGAACCAGTACAGGTACAACGTCTGACAGCGATGGCCGCTATTCGTTGAACGCACCAGATGAAAACTCTGTACTCGTCTTCTCCTTCATCGGATACACGACACAGGAAGTACCCATCAACTCTCGTTCGGTCATCGACATTGCGCTCACCCAGGACGCGCAGCAGTTGTCGGAAGTTGTGGTTGTGGGCTACGGTACCATTGAGAAGAAAGACCTCACGGGATCAGTTGCGGTCATTGATAATGACGCACTCGTTCAGCGCGGTGCGCTCAATCCGCTCGAGGCAATGCAGGGACAAGTTGCCGGCGTCGACATTTCCAATGCATCGGGTCGTGCAGGATCAGGCTTTAACGTTCAGATACGCGGTCAGCAATCCATTGAAGGTGGACGTCCTCTCTACGTTGTAGACGGCGTGATCACCGATGGCATTGAATTCCTCAACCCTCAGGACATTGAACGTATCGATATCCTTAAGGACGCATCCTCAACAGCGATATACGGATCTCGCGGCGCTTACGGTGTAGTGCTCGTGACAACGAAGCAAGGCTCCAGTGTTCGCGATCGGGCTGTCATATCGTATGACGGTTATTACGGCGTGCGAAAAGTAGCGCGACTTCCCGAGTTCATGGATGGCGATACCTGGATGAACTGGCGTCAGGATGCTTACATCAGCGAAGCTATCACCCGCGGAAATCCCGTCCCCAACGACCCGGGATTCAATGTCGACAGTGAAGAAATGCAACGCCGTCTTGACGAGAATGACTTTACCGACTGGCCATCGCTCGTAACACGCGACGGACAGCAGGCAAACCATTGGATATCGCTGTCAGGGTCAGGTGAAAAGATGGGCTACAATTTTGGAGTTGGCTATCAGGAAGAAGAAGGCAATGTGATCCGCGAAAAATATAAGCGATACAACTTCAAGACAAGTATCAATCACCAGATCAATGACAAGTGGTCGGGGGGCATCAACCTGAACCTGGCGCTTATTGACCTCCAGGAAGGCGCACCCAACGCCATGGTTAATGCATTCAGGATGAACCCCCTCATGAGTCCTTACAACACGGAAGATGGTGAGATCATCATTCAACCCGGGAAAGACCTCGTCGATGGCACGACAAACCAGTATCACATCAACTTCACGAGTTCTGTCAATCCGCTGGTGGACATGGCCAACGCCAATCAGGAGACAAAGACCTTCAACGCAATAGGTAACGTCTACCTGCAATATGCTCCCGTATCATGGCTGGCACTCAGGTCGACGTTCGCGCCGCGCTATCGCTTCCGTCGCGAAGGAGTCTTCCTTGGCACCGATTCTGAAGGAAGAGTAGGGGGACAGCCTCGCGGCGAAATGACGGACACGGAAGACTTCTCCTACGTTTGGGACAACCAGGTGTCTGTAAACAAACAAGTTCAAGATCACTCGTTCAACTTCATGGGACTTTTCGCCATGAACATGTTCCGGCGCGATTTCAGCTATGTCGCACAGGATAGAATGGACATGAGTGCCAAGAGTTTTTACAATGTAGGATCCGGTGGTGATTTGTCCACCTTGCAAGTCGCTGGTGGCTACACCAGGGAAACTATTCTCTCATACGCGTTACGTCTGAACTACTCTTTCATGGACAAGTATCTCGTGACCTTGTCCAATCGCTGGGACGGTGCGTCCGTGCTTGCTGAAGGCAACAAGTGGGCAAGCTTCCCCTCGGCTGCCATTGGATGGCGTGTGTCGGAAGAATCTTTCCTGGACAACGCGTCATTCCTTGACGAGCTGAAGCTACGTGTCAGCTATGGTTTTACGGGTAACAAGGTGGTAGATCCTTATGCAACGCTCGCCACAGCAGGGACCGGCGTATTCTACGATTTTGGTGGCAGCAGCGCCAACGGCATACGTGTTGATGGTATCGCGAATTCAAACCTCACATGGGAACGCACCAGCGAGCTGGACTTCGGTTTGGACTTCGCGCTGCTCCAATCAAGAGTAATCGGAACGTTCGATGTATACAATAAAGTATCCAAAGACCTCATCATCGAACGGCAACTGCCTCTTGAAACAGGATACGGGACGGTATTTCAGAATATCGGCGAAGTGACCAACAAAGGTTTTGAAATCAGCCTCACCACGATAAATATTTCCACCGATGCAGTGACCTGGACAACCTCGTTCAACTTCTCGAAAAACAACAACGAGGTCACCGCACTGTATGAGGACACAAACGAAATCTACAAAGACGCAAACGATGGCTATTCTGCAGACGATCTGATTCGGGTTGGCTATCCTTTGAACAGTTACTACAACTGGGTAATGGATGGTGTATGGCAGGCGGATGAAACGGATCTGGCTACCGCATATGGTCAGTCTGAAGGGCAGGGTCGTGTTGTCGATTTCGACAACAACGGCATCATCAATGAAGACGATAAACGAATGCTGGGTTCGAAACTTCCAGACTGGACCGGAGGCTTCACAACCACGATAACGTTCCGGAACTTCGATCTGAGCGCATCCTTGATCACGCGCCAGGGTGTCTTTGTGTACAGTCCCTTCCACGCTGAGTACACAAATCACGAAGACAGGGGAAGGGCCAAGCTTAACATCGACTGGTACATGCAGGAAAACCCTGTCACACCGACACGCCACGTCAACTTTTATCCGCAACCGAAGAACGCAGGCATCTACTGGAGGAATTCGCAAGTCGGATATTATCGTGATGCAAGCTTCACGAAGATCAAGAACATAACGCTCGGTTACACCTTCCCTTCTGCACTGGTCAGTCAGATCGGAATACGGAGTCTGAGGGTATACGCCAACATTCTCAATCCATTCGTGTTCACCGACTATGACGGATTCGATCCGGAATGGGCCGATGCCAGCCTCAGTAATGGAGGGCTAAGTTCAATCACGTATCAGTTCGGTGTAAATCTGAAGTTCTAACTCCTAAATCGAGAAGCAATGAAAAAGATAATTTTCGCAGTATTCAGCCTCCTGATCCTGTCGAACTGCGACGACTACCTCGATGAAGTCAACAAGACTGATGTGCTTGCTGATGAATTGTATGCCACCGAATCCGGGTTCAAGAACCTGGTAAACGCGACGTACTCAACGTTGCGCGACGTATACAGTGAGCCATGGATGTTCATGTCGGGGACAGACATGTACGTTGACGGTCGTGGTACCGGACCTACCGGGCTAACGACCTACAAGACCCTGTCCTCAAGCGAAGGAGCAGTGGCGACATTCTATCGCACGCTTTACAACGCCATACAGTTATGCAATGTCGGAATCTACTATAGCGACAAGACGGAGCAAGTAAGCACAGTGCCCGTCCATACTGGTGAGATCAAGTTTCTGCGTGCCTACTATTACTTCCTTTTGGTACAGTCATTCGGCGGCGTTCCTCTGGTAACAGAGGCGATCACAACACCCCAGACGGAATTCACACGTGAAAGCGCCCAAACCATATACTCGTTCATCATCAGCGAGCTCAATGAAGCACTAAGCCTTGTGGAAGAGTCTCCGGACTTCGGTCACATTTCCAAGCGTGCCATCCGCCATTACCTCGCCAAGGTCCACCTTACCCGTGGCTATGAATCGTTTGCTGCGACAGATGATTTTTCGAAGGCGGCGCAATATGCAGATGAAGCGATCAACGGATATGATCTGAAGACTGTGTCGTTTCACGATCTTTTCTGGCCTGGCAACGAAAAGAATTCCGAAGTGTTATTTTCAATTCAATACGACCCGGCTTCGCTTGACCTTGACAAAGACATTCCGGGAAGCATCCAAGCTTCGTATTTTGGTCCGTATCACGGAGGAGAAGGTCTGCAGCAGGGTTATCCGTGGCGTTCCTACAGCCTGATTCCTTCGGCCTACGTTCACGAATTGTTCAATGAAAACGATCTGCGCTGGGAAGGTTCATTCATGACAGTGATCTACGCTCGCTATTATGACTTCTACGATGTCGCCGACAAGTCTTCATTAAAGATCCTGCGTTACTTCCCGCACAAATGGCAACTTGCCGACACAACAGCCTGGCGCGCTGCTGACCCGGTCAACCGCGCAGAGACCGACATCCTCCCCTATGAAGTAATCTCAGCACCGGGCGATCCGATTGTGAACCGTTGGGAGCAACCGATACAGTACTTTGACAACATGCTGCCCGATGTTCGGAAATTTGATGATCCGAGGCCGGGAGTATTCGGAGAAGGTACAAGCGCTCGCGATGTTTATCTGGCGCGCCTGGCGGAAACTTACCTCATCGCTGCTGAGGCATACTTCCAGTCGGGCAACGCACAACTCGCCATGGATCGCCTGAATGCCGTCAAGGAGCGTGCGGAAGCTACACCAGGAACGCTGGTACTCACATCACCCGATCAGGTTACAATGGATGAAATCCTCGACGAACGCGCTCGGGAACTGATCGGCGAATTTCATCGGTGGTTCGACCTGAAGCGTACAGGCAAGCTCGTCGAACGCGTGATGCAGTACAACAAAGACGTGCGCAACATTCCTGATCCGTTCAAGGGTATTGACGGTCAGAACAAAATACTGCGGCCGATTCCTCAGGAGGCCCTCAACCTCAACGCCAACAAGGATTTCCCTCAGAATCCGGGATACTAATACCTGATTTCAGTCGATTCCCTCTCCATAGCCTCCGGCAATTGCCGGGGGCTATGTTGTTTTAACCTTCTATCCCATACCGCTTTGGGGACCGTCCCTGCCGTGGTATGTTGATGCCCCCAAACCGCCCCTAACCCCCGCAAACCATGGACACGCATGTAACGCCCTCGACCATCCGTAAAGGGATTGTCGTCATCTGCCTTCTGTCAGCCCCCTTTGCCCTTTTCGCGCAGCTTCAGCCCATCGGAGTTTTCGATCATCACGAGGATGTGGGCAATCCTAAGTTGAAAGGCTCTGCCGTATACCATCCGGAAGATCAGAGTTATGAAGTGACCGGCGCAGGAATCAACATGTGGGCAAATGCCGATCAGTTTCATTTCCTGTGGAAGAAGATCAAGGGCGATTTCATCATACAAGCCACCGTCGAGTTTATCGGCGAAGGCACAGCCGATCACCGCAAGATTGGCATTATCGCAAGAGATGATTTATCTACCGACTCCAGGTATGCCGATGCCTGTGTTCACGGTGATATTCTTACAAGCCTTCAGTACCGAAGCCAGAAGGGTGGCATTACCGACCAAGTTGAGCTCTCGGTTTATCATCCTACGCATATCCAGCTCGAACGAAGCGGAAATACATTTACTTTTTCTGCTGCAACGTTCGGACAGGATTACAAGTCCGTCACCAAAGAAGTTGAGCTCAATGAAGAGGTGTATGCGGGACTTTTCATCTGCTCACACGTGGAGGACGTCATCGAGAAGGCGATCTTCCGGAACGTGCGTATCATCATTCCTGCGGATAAAAACTTTGTGCCTTACCGCGACTACATCGGCAGCCACATCGAAGTCATGGACATCGAAACCGGCGTGCGCAGGGTCCTGCACAGCGAATCGATATCGCTTCAGGCTCCCAACTGGACACCTGACAACAAATACCTCATCTACAACGCTCAGGGCCTTCTGTACAAGTACGAACTAGCGACCGGAAAAATCACGAAACTGAATACTGGCTTTGCCAATCAGAACAACAACGACCACGTGCTCTCCTTCGATGGCAAAATGCTTGGCATCAGCCATCACGTCGGTGAGAAACGAACGTCAACGATCTTCATTCTTCCCGTGGAAGGTTCGGATAATCCGACGAAGATCACCGATGAATCAGCAGGCCACTCATACCTGCATGGATGGTCGCCGGACGGGAAGCGCCTGATCTTTACAGGCCAGCGAAACAACCAGTACAACATTTGGGCTGTCGACATCGCGACGAAAAAGGAAACGCCGTTAACGGAGACTGCGACACTGGACGATGGTCCCGAATACAGTCCCGATGGAAAATACATCTACTTCAATTCGGTACGCACCGGTACCATGAAAATTTGGCGGATGAAAGCCGACGGTAGTGATGAAGAGCAAGTGACCTTCGACGAATACAACGATTGGTTTCCGCACTTCTCCCCTGACGGAAAATGGATCTTGTATCTGTCGTTTCCGAAAGACATCAACCCAAATGACCACCCCTTTTACAAGCACGTGTATCTGCGGTTGATGCCGGCGAGCGGCGGTGTGCCCAAAACGATTGCCTACATCTACGGAGGGCAGGGAACGATCAACGTGCCAAGCTGGTCACCCGATAGCAAGAAGATCGCTTTTGTAAGCAATAGTAAACTTTAATCAATAGGCGATCAATTGAGCTCCACTGCGTGCTCAATATCTTTGAGCAGTTCCTTTTCTGACCGGATATTTCTGGGAGCCTGAGGCTGTGCAACGGTAATGCGCAGCGCACGCAGGCCGATGGCTCCCGGCAGTTCCTCGAGCTCGAGATCTTCTACTTCGCCCGTGATCAGGTTCTTGCTGCGCAGGTGGCTGAAATACTCTTTGTACTCCTGTGCCATCTTTGGCTGGCTGTATACGATCGCAATCTTGCCGGGCTGGGTGAGTCGTTGCATTTCATCTTTTTCGTCCTTGATCCGCGCCTTGTCGATCCGCTTCTTGATAATCTCATAGCGAATATCATACGCGCCGTCAACGTCAAAGCGTCTTTCATCGGGACGGAAGCGAATGGTTACTGGTTGATCGTGAACGAGGATAAGTTGCGTAATGTCCAGCGGCGTCTTCAGCTCAGGTCGTATCAGGCCGATTTGCTGTTCCACTGAACACATCAGGATCAATTGCCAAAGTCTGAAGTTGCGAAGATAGAACTCATTAAACTTTCTGTCCTGCACAAGCGAATCACCCAGGTAAAGCGTGAACTCGACACCATCCGTCTTATACTTTTCAAAATAGTGTGGGAACATTCGTTGCGCGCTTTCCTCTGCCTGGTCGATGATGCTCGCCACGAATGAATTGATCTTGTTCAGGCTGTCTTCAAACGCCCCACGGCGCTTGTAAACAACTCCGAATTTAGGGTCGAGTTGTGCCTTATAATCCTGTATCCACTTGCCCAGTGTTTCGTCTTCAGCGAAGTGGTCCAGCACCGGGTGGATTTCTCCCTTGAGGAATTCCAGTATTCGCACTTCATCACCTGAAGAAAGATTGCCCTTGCACAGCGCCAGGTGCTTTCCAATCCGGAAGATCAGCTCGTCGAGCAGGGGCAAACTTGCCTTACTGGAAAGATGACCCAGAACCGTGGCGGCCATTTGGAGGTTTTCCTGGAGATCGAGTTGAATTGCATTGTTCCGCTCACGGGAAGAATTTCGAATATCGATCATCCCGAAGAACGGATAAACGTTGTTGAACACGATCTCCTCCAGGCGTGCGGTGGGATCAGTCCGCCGTTGATTCAACAAACGCAGTCCCGCCTGGAAGAAACGCCATTGCACGGAAGGGTGTATCGCTGTGCATTCTTCCTGAATGAGCGCGCGAATACCCGTTTCCATTTCTGCCTTTGCGCGCTTCACCGCTACGGTGAACATGGGTAGTGCATTTTCCAGTTTCGTTGCGCTCGTAGCGGTCAACATGCCGGGACGCGGCGATGAAAGTTCAAGCAGTCCGATGGTCTCATCGCCGTCTACCAGTGGTGAAAGCAAAACGCTCCGGACACCCGCGACAAGGAGACCGTCTTCCACGCGTGACCTGTATGGATAGGAAGCAACATCGTCAATGGCAATACATCGCTTCTCTACCCAGCTTCTCTCATACACAGAACCAGCGTAGTCGCACCCACCGGGTGTATAACCTGTCACGCTCTTCCAGCAGTCGGTTGAGCTGTTGTTCAGCACGAGATTGTTATTCGGATCGAAGTAGGCGAGCCCAACTCTCAGGTCGGGCTGCTCCATGATCGAGCGCAGCTTTTGTTGAATGGAACGGAATATTTCAGGATTGCCAATGGAGTCTTTGGCAATGAGTTCATATTTAATGGCCGACAGCATCTCCTCCTGCGTGACATCCGTCAGTCGCATGATGAGGAAACCGTGGAACTCAAAGTTGTCAGGGCGTATATACTGCAGCAGAAGATCGAGGTCGTATATTTTTTCAGTCAGGAATTTGAGCACATGCGGATCGATAGGATCCGGCTCCCGTTTGGCTATGATATCGCAGAAACGGTTGTCGACCTGAATTTTATAGACTTTTTCCAGTCCCGACTCCTGATCCGTGATGGTAATCAGCATCGGACGGTCAAAGTCCAGGTCCGGCTTATAGAACTTCTTCAGGATTTGCAGGCTTGCCTGGAGGGTAGCCGCAACGGCATACTTTCCGCCGGGCACGTTGATGCAGATGTCTTCCTCGAGATTCCGTCCGCCCAGGAGGTCTCTAAAGGCGGGGGTGCTGTAAAAAGGTTCTCGGGCAAAAGGAACCACGGCAGCAGCCAGGTCGGCGCTACCCATGGAGTAGGGGAATGCGGCGCCCAGCATGAATTCCACCAGGTCCTGATACCCGGCTGGAATCCCGTCCTCAAGGGGTTCCTTCAGAGGGGAGTTGGAAATCCTTTCGAGGAGTTCGTTTGTCCATGCCACTTTCGGCCCTTCGCTGAGTTTTTTCTCCCAGAATTCAACGAGGCGTTTGAGTCCAAAAACGGAGCGGTAAGGAACTTTTTCAAATTGAGTATAATCAGTCATAAGAGCCTGCAAGAGCGCTTGTGTTTCCGAAACGAAAAAACGGCATCGCGGGTTCTCTCCTGGAGACGGAAGCGCAATACTTTTAGTGCATGTGGGCCGAAAAATCTGAAGCTTCCAACGGTTTCCAGGCCAACCGTGTCTAACGGTTGTAGCGATCATTAATCATGAGGCGTGTATTGTTAGCGGCCGGCGTATTCTTCTTTGTTGCGTCGTGCGAAATGGGACCAGGAAAGCATGATCTGCTGCTGATAACCCATCAATTTGACTTCTCGGAAAGCGACCATGGATGGACAGGCGACTTTGCGGACTATCCGGTAGGAGACTCCGTTAAGTACGGACTCTATTTCGGTCATGACCCCCTACCCCCCAATCTGGGCAATGCAAAAGGCTTGAAAATCTCGGGCACAAATTACAATGACGACCTTTTCATGTTCGTCAAGAAGAAAATCGACGGCCTTAAGCCGTCGACAGAGTATGAGGTTTCTTTTCAAATCAAGTTTGCCACGAACGCAGCCAAGACGCCTCCGAACATCGATGGGTCACCCGGTGAAAACGTTTACCTGAAAGCTGGCGCTGCGCCAATGGAGCCCGTCAAAGTAGCTGTGAACGGGCAATACAGAATGAACATTGACAAGGGGAACCAGCTCAGCGGAGGACAGCACATGACATTTGTTGGCAATGTGTCCACTCCCTTGCAAGGCTATTACAACGTGGTCGAACGTAACAACGACGCTTCCTTCAGCGCAATGACGAACGCCAACGGTGAACTGTGGTTGATCGTCGGTACGGACTCAGGCTTCGAGGGAACGACGACGCTCTACTATACAAGCATCACTGTGTTGCTTACTTTGGCGGACTGACGGAAGCCGTTTTGTCGGTAATCGGCAACTGCCCACTACCTGCTGTCAATTGAGCTTCAGCTCAGACTTGAAGGCCATCAAATGATTCCACAGCGCCTGATCCCAGCTAGAATCGGCATCCCATTTCGTTCCGAGGAAGACGTTACCTGATTCGATGTGTTTGAAATAGAACTTGAAAACTTTCGCGTCTGCTGGCAGCGTCTTTGTAATGGGCTCAGTGCCGTCAAACGCTACAGATGTGAACTCGCTTGCTTCCTTGTTGGCATCATAGCCAAGTAATTGACGGGCAATTGAACCACGGGCATGAACGAACCTGAGAATGTAGAGAAATCCTTTCGAGCGCAACTCACGCTCAGACATGCCCGGCTCTGTTAGCTGATATTTGAATGGATAGGTCGCAAAGAGTTCTGCGAGACGCGCATCAAGCGCTTCGTCTCCGAACTTGGGCACGGCCAGCTGGTCAACCTTGAGATCGATCGCAAAAAACTCCGAGCGTCTTCCCACGATCGGATTAATGGCCAGGTTAGCTTCGGGATGAGAATTGATGAGGAAATTTTGTCTTGTCAGACTGTTGGCTGCGGTGCGATAAACATGCTTCAGCAATTCAGCAAGTTCTTTATGCTCCGCTGTCCATGCGGACTGACCCGGGTCAACGAAAGAAGGCTTGCTGTTGAAAGGAGTTATCAGGAACCGATATCCATCTGCAGACTTCTGCACAAATACCAGATGCCCCACATTCCTGCGGGTGAGATAGAGCGCCAGCGATCGTGAGGCATCAGCGCCGGCCAGCAGCATGTCCATATCAAACCATCCGATTGCATCGATTCCGGTGTCGGCAAACGATTGCTGAATGCTCTGCATTTCCTTCCAGGTCAGCGCGGGCGGATAGAGCACGACCGTGCGTGTGGCGAGCAGCTTTTCAGGAAGGGGTCCGTTTGGCGTCAGTGAAGACAGGAATTGCTCCTCGGTCTGAAAAGCCTGTGCAACCACCTGAGCCTGCGCTGATGCCAGCAATATGATAAGCAGAAGTGTTCTCACCTTTATTTGGAGTTCAAAAAAGAGAAACGATGCCGGCAGCCCGCTATTTCATTTCGCCGGAAAAAATCAACCATCGCCAAAAGTTACGGAAAACATTCCGAAAGTGTATTTTCGGCATATTAATGAAAGCCTAATGAAGCGACTCCTTTCCCTAACTCTCTTTTGTGCTTGTTTTACCGTGCAAGCCCAGGTAAGCCCAGCCCTGCAATCCAAAATCGATAAGATGGCCGCCGAAATAGAGCCAAAGGTCATCGAGTGGAGAAGACACTTCCATCAGAACCCTGAACTTTCCAACCGGGAATTCAAGACGGCAGAGAAGGTAGCTGAACATCTCAGGTCCCTCGGCATCGAAACGAAGACGGGCATTGCGCATACCGGGGTTGTAGGACTTCTGAAAGGTGGAAAGCCGGGACCGGTAATCGCGTTGCGCGCGGACATGGATGCGCTTCCTGTTACTGAAAGAAACAATCTTCCCTTTAAGTCGACTGCGACTGCAACGTATGCGGGAATGGAGACGGGCGTGATGCACGCATGTGGTCATGATACGCATGTCGCGATCCTGATGGCCGTCGCCGAAATTCTTGCGCAAAACCGAAATCAGCTTAGGGGGACCGTGAAATTCATTTTTCAGCCTGCAGAAGAAGGACCCCCTCCGGGAGAAGAAGGCGGCGCCGAATTGATGGTAAAGGAAGGCGTGCTGGAAAATCCCAAAGTGGATGTGATCTTCGGCATGCATATCCAATCCATCAGCAAGTTGGGCACGATCAGTTACAAAGAAGCCGGAATGATGGCAGCATCCGACTGGTTTACCATCAAGGTGAAAGGGCGACAGGCTCACGGCGCTGCGCCCTGGATGAGTGTAGACCCCGTTGTAGTCTCAGCACAAATCATCAACGCACTGCAGACGATCGTAAGTCGGCAGATGGATCTCACACATGAACCTGTTGTGGTTACTGTCGCTCGCATCAACGCGGGCATACGCGAAAACATTATTCCGGAAGAAGCGGTGATGTCGGGTACGATACGTACACTCGATAAAGAGATGCAGCGAACAGTTCATGAAAAGATCGAACGCATTGCAACAGGTATTGCCGAGACTGCAGGAGCAGTCGCCGAGGTGACTTTTGACGGTAAGACACCCGTCACCTACAACGATCCGGAACTCACGGCTAAAGTATTGCCCGCGTTGGAGCGTGCTGCGGGGAAGGATAAGGTTGTACGAATTAATGCCGTAACGGGTGCTGAGGACTTTGCCTTCTTCCAGGAGAAGGTGCCTGGCTTTTTCTTCTTTGTTGGAGCCCGCCCGCCTGATCTCGATCCTAATACGACACCTTCACACCACACGCCCGATTTTATGATCGATGAGTCAGCCCTGATCACCGGGCTAAAGGCAATGCTAAACGTAACACTGCACTACATGTTCACGGCCGGAAAGTGATTCTGGCGATTAAAGCATGCCATGGCCAAAGAAGGAAACCAACATGGCTGCCAGAAAAAGGATCACCCAAACGTACAGCAACCGCTTCAGGCGCCGCAAGGATCGCTCGGACGATTGCCTGTTTTCCATAGGTGGGGTAGGTGAGTGGTAAACCTGCGACATCGTTCATTGCTACTGACGTATTTTTTAACGTAAAAGTTGGCTGGGGGTCTATTCTACGGAAGAAAATACCGCAATTTTGGCTAGATCTTTTTTATCCTAATTATCGTTAGGATGCCGTCATTTCCCGGAAAGCCGCTAGTCAAATGAGGGAAACTAAAATCCGAAATATTTCGTAATTAAATTGCATTCTTGCAGGGCTGACAAAATTTCGGCCCTGATAAGTTGCCCGGTTTTTGCATCGCCTTGTTTGGCATTTACTTATTTCTAATTCTAAAGAGATAGCGATATGAAACGATTCGGTTCACTGCTTTTAGCTGCTGTGTTAGGTAGCGGGATCACGATCGGAACTTATGAACTCCTGGATAAGGATGAGCCAGCGGTCCGCCTGGACTATTCGAGTGGCATCCCGGCTGCCCAGGTGGCATATCACGTAAATGAAGCCGGGGAGGTTATTCCTCTTGACTTCACCCAAGTTGCAGAAAAGGTGACACCCGCGGTGGTCCATATTCGATCCACGCGCAGCGGATCCAGCTCCTCCGGTGACACACAATATCTTAACCCGTTCCGCGATTTCTTTTTTGGTCCCGATTGGCCTCCAATGAATCGCAGACCGCAGCAAAGCACTGGATCAGGCGTGATAATTAATCCTGACGGATACATCGTCACGAACAACCACGTCGTTCAGGATGCGGAGATCGTGGAAGTGACGCTTCACGACAACCGCAGCTTTAAGGCGGAAGTCGTCGGCACAGACCCCGACACGGACATTGCGCTTATCAAGATTGCCGAGAAGGGTCTCCCGCACCTGGCGTTTGTCGATTCCGATAAAGCTAAGGTAGGGCAGTGGGTTCTTGCCGTTGGTAACCCATTCAACCTCAACTCAACCGTGACAGCAGGGATTGTGAGCGCCAAGGGCCGTGCTATTAACATTATCCCCAGCTCCAGCGAAGGCGGCAGAACAGCGATCGAATCGTTCATTCAAACAGACGCAGCGATAAATCCGGGCAACAGTGGCGGTGCACTCGTTGATCTTTCCGGCGGCCTGCTTGGCATTAACACGGCGATCGCCAGCCCAACGGGCGCATACTCAGGTTACGGATTTGCTGTGCCCTCGAATATCGTCAGCAAGATTGTTGAAGACCTCCTGAATTATGGTGTCGTCCAGCGCGGCTGGCTGGGCGTTTCCATCGAGGACGTCAACAGCAGTCTGGTTCGCGAGCATGACCTGAAGGTCTTTGAAGGTTCGTACGTCCGCAGTGTCACGGAAAACAGTGCGGCCGCTGATGCAGGCATCAAGCCCGGCGACGTTGTCGTGAAGATCGATGGACTGAAGATACCAAACAATTCAGCGCTGATCGAAACCATCGGGCGTCATCGCCCGGGTGACAAGGTCAAGGTCACTGTCAATCGGAACGGCAAAGAACTCGACTTCAATGTTACACTTAAGAACAAGAAGGGCGAGATCGCTGCCGTGAAAGCAGAAGAACGGAAAGGCCTCGCGGCGCTGGGTATCACCGTAGAGCCGGCAGAGCCGAGTGTGTTGAAGAAACTCGATCTTAAGAACGGTGTGATTGTCACAAGCAAAGGCACCGGCAAGATTGCGCGCTACACGGACATTCGCGAAGGCTTTATCATCACGAAGGTGAACGAAACTCCGGTAAGCACGCCGGAAGAGCTTAACAAGGCTTTGGAAAAAATTAAGGAAGGTGAAATAGTGACGCTCTCGGGGACCTACGAAGATTTCCCCAGGGAGTTTCTGTATTCATTCCGCAAGTAAATAAACCCTTATGCTATGAGCAGGAGACTTTTTAAGAAAGGTGAGCGAGTGAGAAGCAAGATCGATGGCAGGGTTATGGAAGTACTTCGGTACATCCGCAACAAGACTGTAGAGGTCATGTGGTTTGACCTGGAAAAGAAAGAAGTCAGGAAAAACAGAGTCCCGGAAGATATGCTCTCCCGGGCCGCATAAACGAACCGAGGACCAGGACTGTTGTCCTGGTCCTTTTTTTAACATTCTGCTACCTTTACGGGGACAAAAGAGAGGAGCGCCATCAAGAAGTTTGACATCCCTGTTTATTACCGGTCATCCATCACAGGCCGGATTAAGGAGATTCGAAGAATGCGGGATCCCCGGAAGCAGGATTTTAGCCCCAGCTGTCTGGATTTTGGTCCCGTAGCCTTTTACCTCGCACGCCATTTCGGATTTTGCTACGGCGTGGAAAACGCCATTGAAATCAGCTACCGCGCGCTTGACGAAAATCCCGGACGCCGGGTGTTCCTCCTCAGTCAGATGATTCACAACCCGGAAGTAAACAACGACCTGCGCAACCGGGGTATCAAGTTCATCATGGACACTGACGGGACTCAGTTCATTCCCTGGGAAGAAATCCTTCCCGACGATATCGTGATCATACCCGCATTTGGCACTACCCTGGAAATAGAAGAACGCCTTCACCAACGAGGCGTGCAGGTGCAACAGTACAACACTACGTGTCCCTTTGTTGAGAAGGTCTGGAATCGTTCGGAAAAACTTGCCGACGCCGGATACACCATCATCATCCATGGAAGGCCGCGGCATGAAGAAACACGCGCGACATTTTCTCACAGCGCCAGCCATGGTCAATCTGTGATTGTGCGCGACCTGGCTGAAGCAAAACGCCTCGGTGAGTACGTTACGGGGGATCGGCCATACGCTCAATTTTACTCAGACTTTTCTCAGCGCTATTCCGAGGGCTTTCAACCGGAGAAACATCTTAAACGTGTTGGCGTTGTTAATCAAACCACTATGCTGGCTACGGAAACGCAGGAGATTGCCTCCTACTTCCGTGAGCTCATGATCAAAGTATACGGCGTTGAAAATCTCCGCGACCACTTTGCCGACACGCGCGACACACTCTGCTACGCCACGAACGACAATCAGGAAGCCACCTATAGGCTATTGGACACTCCGGCAGATCTTGCCATTGTAGTCGGAGGATATAACAGCTCGAACACTTCTCATATCGTCGAGCTCTGCGAACGCGCCTTTAACACGTATTTCATCGAATCCGAAAGAGAGATCACCTCGCCTTCTGAAATTCATCACTTTAACATTCACACGAAGGAGCGGCAGGTCTCAACGGCATTTCTTCCGCAAAAGGAAAAGGTCCGGATTGTGCTGACGAGCGGCGCGTCCTGTCCTGATACGCTCGTTGATCGCGTGATCCAAAAGATTCTGTCTTTCTATCCCAATGCTACGCCACTTGCAGAGGTAATGCAGGGAATGGGAGCATGTTGAAAGCGCTGCTTAGAGCGACACCCAACGCTTCTCGCTGGCACTTTTCCGAATGGCGTCAATCACTTTCATATTGGCGACCGCATCATCCAAACTGGTAGGCACGGGAGTATCGTCAAGAACTGCGCGGGCAAAAGCATCAGCCTGGATGGTGTATTGATCGCAAATGTCAAAAGTTATTGTGTTTGTTCCGGACTGATCGTGCAACCAGAGTCGCGTGGGCTTATCAGGCGGAGCGTTAAAAGGAATTTCTATTTCGATACGCCCCTTATTACCGAAAATGTTCACGCGCTGATACGGATGCAGTTGAGTCGCGCACGTAAAGGTTCCTGTGCCATTCTCAAACTCCAGCAGTCCCGACGTAAGAATGTCGGTGCGAAACGTGGGATCAATCTCGATAGTACCGAGTACGCGTGTGGGTTCGGAGGCGAAAATGAATCGCGACAATGAAATGCAGTAGCATCCGATATCCATAAGTCCACCCCCACCGATATCAGCAATGTTCCGAACGTTGGCGGGATCGGTGTTATTGTAGCAGAAGAAGGAATGAATGGTTTGCACTTTGCCAATCGCGCCGCTTTGTACCAGTTCCTTTGCCTTGACCCATTGAGGATGCAGCCTGTACATGAATGCCTCCATGATCTTAAGGTTCGGAAACCGCTTCGCCGCGTCGCGCAACTGTTCCGCTTCAGCAGCATCCATCCCAATCGGCTTTTCACAAAGCACGTGTTTGCCGGCTTCCAGCGCCTTGATAGACCAGGGAACGTGCAGATGATTGGGCAGCGGATTGTAAACGGCGTCAATGTCGGGATCGCTAAGCAGCTCCTCATAGGTGCCGTAGGCCTTCGGTATCCCGGCCTTTTGTGCTGCCTCGCGCGCGCGATCGCTCGACCGCGAGGAAATGGCTGTCACCACGCTGAAATTACTCCGTTGCGTGGCCGGAATTACCTTGTTCAAACCAATTTTTGCTGTACTGAGTATTCCCCAGCGTAACTTCATACATTCCGCGGTTTATCGGACAACATTATCGGCCAAGTATTGCCGCTTCAGCGCCATGATGCGGCCAAACGATTTATCAATTCGTTCTCTTGAGATTTTCCCGGACTGAACCAAGTCCTTGATAACCCGGTGCACTCGGTCTACCGTGCGCTCTTCGCTTTGATCGATGTTATTCGAAAAGGTCATCACGTCTATGCCGGCATTGATCGCCAGCATAATGGCCTGCTCCAGGCCGTAGTGACGCGCGATGGCGTGCATCTGCATGTCATCCGAAAATACCACACCGTCAAAGCCCAGCTTTTTGCGGAGCATACCATCCAGGATCGCGCTCGATAGCGTGCCCGGATGACCTTCCGGATCCAGCTTTCGATTTACAATGTGTGCCGACATGATGGCATCGGCAAGTCCCTGCTCGATAAGGTGACGGTAAGGAGCAAGTTCCCGCTCCTCCCAGGTAGTCGTAACATCAGCCATGCCGAGATGCGTATCAGCTTCCGAGCTTCCATGACCAGGGAAATGCTTAGGCACGGTGATCACATTTAGTCTACGGTGCTCGCGAATAAAATCAGCTGCTCTTTCTGTTACGCGCTTTTCGTCCGCCGAAAAGGCCCTTCCAAATTTCGCGATAACGGGATTATCAGGATTTGACGCCAGGTCCACACAAGGCGCAAAGTTGACGTTTAAACCTAACCCCGCTAATGTAGCGGCTGTTGTACGAGCATAGTATCGAACTGTGTCCGACGTCTCCGCCGCACCCATTTCCGCAGCAGTCACCGAGCGCGGGAATCCGTATTTCGTTTTCAATCGGTTCACTCTCCCCCCTTCCTGGTCGATGCACATGAACAACGGAATGGGTGCTGCCTGCTGATATTGCCAGATGACACGACTAAAGCCATCGAATGAATTGGTGGGCGGGATATTTTTCTCAAAAAACAATATGCCGCCGACTTTGCCTTGCCTGATCTCAGCCATGACAGCATCGTCGATGCCGGTTCCCGGCACGCCGATGAGTATCATCTGACCAATCTTGATGTCCAGACTGTCGACGTTCTGACCCGGGCAAAAGAACGTCACGCTCATCAGCGCAATGAAGGCAATGCATTTTCTACTCAGCAGCATATATTCTTTTAGTAACGATCACGGATCATTTCAAGTAAGCGCTCCATCGACTCTCTGACCCGCCGCGTTGGTACGGAATAGTTCGTGTTCATCAGTGAAAAGATCAACGTCTTTCCCTTTTTCGTTACAATATACCCACTCAGGCAGTGAACATGACTAAGGGTTCCGGTTTTTCCAAACACGTACGGCTTTTCGGCCACGTAATAATTCTTCAGCGTACCTGACATCCCGCCCGTTGCAAGCAGGCTGAACAATCGCTGGCGATCCACCGAAGCAAGCAGTTTCTCCCACAATGCGACTACCGAGCGCGGCGTAACGAGGTTGTAGCGCGACAACCCCGATCCATCATTCCATAAAGGTTCATCCGGAAGGTCCTTTAAAAGATTTTCCTTCACAGCATTGATAGTTATCTCGGGATCCAGAGTATCACTGAGCGTTCCTGCACATACGAGCAAAAGCTGTTCCGCAATGAAGTTGTCGCTGTCCTGCATCATTACGCGATACAGGCTATCTGCCGGAACGCTGTAAACCACCTGCGACGACGTGAACGGTGCATGCTTGATGACCGTCACCGGGCGGTGAAGGGTGTCCGACAGTAATTGTGCAACCATCGAGGCATCGGTGATGAAAGGCTTCGTCCAATTCCGTATCCTGTCGTGCCTACCTGGCGTAAATTTGGTTTCATTCGAGTAGGGCGACCGTATGAGCGATGATGATTCTGCAGTATCCCCGCTCAACACAATGAACCTTTCAAAAAACGAAGGCTTCGTACTTAACTTTCCATTGAGATAAGTGGCTTCAAATGTATTGCCATAGATCGGGAAGGGCGACCGCATGGGGGAATAGTAGAAGTCATAGTCCTCCCAAGACCATCCGGGACCGAAGGGTGCAGTGTTCCAGATTGGCTCTGTATAGTAAAGGCGGTAGGGCGACCGGCTAAGAAATTCATACACCTTGCTGTCGCATACCTGCTTGTAAAGAAATGATGGATCGCCCGTGCCCATGAAAATCAGCGAGTCGCCACGAATCATGTATCGAAGTGCAGGAATGGAATCTTTCAGGAGGTTGAGTCCTGCAAACAGGGTAAGGATTTTTGTATTTGATGCTGGTGTGAAGTAGCGCGATGCGTTGTGTTCGAAGAGCACCTTCTTTTTCGCAGGATCATACAGCATGAAACCGGTGAAATCCTGAAACGATTGCTCCATGCCATGCAGATGCCCCTTGATCATCGACCTGGGAGCGGATGCGCAGGAGTACAGAAGAATGCCGCCCAGAAATAACGCAATGGCACGTCTCATTGCAAGCCCGGGCGATAGCGTTCGTTGAGAATGTTGCAGTGGTGGATCATATGGCCGGCGATGATGTATCCCACCGCGCGTACGGATAGCTGGCTGTTGTTTGCGCTGCCAACGCGCTCCATCATTTCATCAGTAAAACTCCGAAACAAATCGACGGTGGAACGTCTCAGGTTTGCGAACTCGTTGCGAAGCCCTGCAAAATCCCTGTTGTTGGCATTAGCTTCGGGCGCGTAATCTTTTTCCTCAAATCCCGCGAGAGGAGTCTTGTCGTTGCGGGCGAACCGCAACGCCCGATAGCTCATAATCCGCTCCGTATCGAGCATATGGGCTACAACTTCCTTGATGGTCCACTTCTCAGGCTGGTAACGATGTAGTCCCTGTTCTTCCCTGATTCCTTCAAGAGCTTCACCGAACCGCTTTTCTGAAAGCTCGAGTGCCGCAAAAAGGGGGATGTCGTGGATGGGTTCAACGTACCGCCAGTAAAAATCCGTGATAATTAGATCAGTGTTTTTCATTATCTGCACCGTGTCATATTCCAGTCCAAATATGAAGTTTTTTTTAGCAGAAAGGGTCGAAATTCACCCCGCAATCATCCTGTACGTTTTGCGGTTTCTTTTTGTGCGTGGGCGGAATTAAAGGCTGAGAGCAAAACCCTGACGGACCACCCCTACAAATGATTGGTTTTCAGTGGGTTTACGATGAAACCTCGGTTTACTTTTGTGGTTCTCACGCTGCTGGCGCAGGCTGCCTATGCCCAGTCGATTCCGCACGCCGATTCATGGGAGGACGTCTACCATAACGGCCGGGGAGACATCACGATATATTGGTACACTTCCAGACCCTTCATCTACCGGGAACGCAATGGCGACATGCGCGGCATCGAGGTAGAAATCATGGACAGCTTCAAGGACTACCTCCAGAAAGCGTACAAGATCGACCTGACGATACACTGGGTTAAAGCCGAAAGCTTCGTTGACACGTATAACACGGTACGCGACCAGGCGGTGAACGGTACGTTCGGAGCATCTGTGTTTTCCATCACCTCGGAAAGGCAACGCGAGGTGGCCTTTACACCACCATATATGTCCGACATTTCGGTGCTGATATCCAGCTATGACGTACCGATAGTCAAGTCAGCGCCGGAATTCGATGCAGCTTTCAGAAACCTGAAGGCGATCACGATTGAGGGGACTACATACGAACACGACCTGCACCTGATCCGCGATCAACGAAAGCTCGATTTCAAGATTGAATACATTCCCAGCAGCGAGAACATTCTTCGCACGGTAGAGAAACAAACCGGTGCATTCGGATTTATTGATCTTCCTATCTATCTCGCAGAATTCTCACGGAATGCCTCGTTGAGGGTCAAAAGACAAAACGTCTTTCCCATCAAACGGGAGGGCTACTCTTTTATTTATCCGAAGAATAGCGACTGGCAATCACCCACCGAAGAGTATTTCCTGAGCAGCGCCTTTAAGGAAGACATTGACGCCATTACGGGACGCTACATCGATACGGATGTGTATCGCTTTCTCGAAAATCTCTACATGCACAGTGGCAATCGCGAAGTGCTTCTTCTCACGAAGGAAAAGGAAATCCAGAATCGCGATCTTCTCGGCAAGTCAGAAGTCATCCGACGGGAAACGAGTGTGAGAAATTTTCTCATTGTAGCGATCGTCATCTTCCTGATTTTCCTTGTCGTGATATACCAGATGTACCGCATACGCACGAAGACTGCGATGGTCCTGGTCGAGCAAAAGCGGCAAATCGAATCGCAGCGTCTGGATATCGAGTCGAGGAAAACTGAGTTGGAAAAGCGCAATCAAAAACTCATGAATTTGAATGAGGAAAAGAATCACCTCATCAAAGTGCTCGCGCATGACCTGAGAACTCCCATCGGTCACATAGACGGCCTTGCCCATCTGATCCAGATGGAAGATCAAAACCTCACCCCTACACAGATCGACCTTCTCGACAAGATCAAGGACGCCGCGTCGAGGCTTAACCAGATGATCAGCAAGATCCTTGACATCGACGCGATTGAGTCAAGCCGTGTCAATCTCAAACCTGAACCCGTGGACATGGCCAACCAGGTGAAAAAGATCGTCACAGGATTTGAAAAGGCAGCCGCGCGAAAGAGCATCAGCCTCACGTACGGCATCAGCGACGAGCCCCTCATCGTCAGGACGGATTCGTTGTACCTCACCCAAATCGTTGAAAATCTGATCTCCAACGCCATCAAGTTTTCACCCGCAGGGAAGACTGTGAACGTGAGCCTGAGTTCGGACAACGGCCATGTCCAGTTGTGCGTGCGGGATCAGGGTCCCGGGTTGACGGAGTCCGACAAGAAAAAGCTATTCCAAAAATTCCAACGCCTTAGCGCCAAGCCCACGGGCAACGAGCATTCCACAGGACTTGGGCTTTCAATCGTAAAGCGTTACACGGACCTGATGAAAGGTGAAGTGTGGTGCGAGTCTGAACCGGGCAAGGGAGCTGCCTTCTATGTGCGTTTGAAGCGAGATGTCGTTACAGATTAGGAACGGTTATCCGTATGGACGTTCCTGATCCATACGTGCTCTTCACGCTGATTGTGCCTTCCACTTTTTCAATCGCCTGCCTCACGATGTACATTCCAAGGCCGGAACCCTGAGAGCGATCTGTCGCCCGATAGAACATGTCGAAGATTTTGTCCTGGTGTTCCTTGCGAATGCCAATCCCGTTGTCAGCGAATTCAAGTGTCGCCTGATTCTCACGGATATCGATTGTGATGCGAAGGTAGCTGTCGACTTCAGGATTGTAGTACTTGTACGCATTCGAGATCACGTTCCCCACAATGATGTTCATGAGGAAGTGATCATTGCGAAAGGGCACGTGACCGTTGTTCACCACGATCGTAGTCTTTACCGCCTGGAAGTTGTCGAGGTATTCAAGCTCCTGGACGGCGGCTTTCACCATCTTCTCGAGGTCAATTTCGCTGATCGTAATCTCGCCACGGTTGACGCGAGCGTAGTTGACCATTGAGCTGATGAACTCGTCGAGTTTCTTGATGCGGCCTTCTATCTTCTTGAGATACTGCTGAAGGTTCGCCGGATTAGGATCGAGGTTGGCGAGGTTAACGAGTCCGAGGATGGAACTCAGCGGTGAACGAAGATCGTGCGAAGTTTTGTACATCAGCTGGTCCAGCTCGAAGTTGCGTTCCGACAACTGATCCATCGCCATGCGGAGGTCTTCTTCCCGAGCGGCCAGTTGCCAATTTTGGAACGTCAGCTCCTCATTCAACGCCTTCAGCTTAAGCTCTGTCTTTTTCCTTTCGGAGATATCCTCAGCGAAAATTGCAATGCCGCTTGCGCGGTTCCGATCATCCCGAATAACCTGGAAGGACGTTTTGAGGATCACCTTGTTGGGCAAAGTGATCTCCTTCTGATACCGCTCGGATGCAATCGCTTTCTTTAGTTCCTTGCGCGCCTTGGTCACGAGTTCACGGGGCAGGTAATCGGTGATCTTGTCACCAATCCTGATATCCCTGCCTGACAAAGAGCGCATCAGCCTTGCGTGGGCTTCATTGAATACGACATACCGATTCTCTGCATCAAGCGCCAAAATCTGATCCGGAGCACTATCGAGGACTTTGCCGAGCACTGAGTCCTGTCCAACAACCTGACAACCCGTGCTAAGCGTACCATAGTAGCGCCGGGGAGCACCGTCGCCGCGACTGGCGATGAGCGACAGTTTCACGCTGGCCCCCTCACCCCGTCTGGTAATCACCGAGGTTGCTTCGGCCAGTACCTGTCCGTCCTCTTTCAGTTTTCGCATTAGGGCGCGGTAAGATTTGGAACTGGCTATCAGCCCTGATAGCGCGGGAAGACTCCTTATTGATGTGTGGCCCGTGAACCGCAGAAAAGAGCGGTTCGCATAATCGATTCGCCCTTCCTCTGTCGCTGTGAACGTGGCAAGCCCATGTTCGTCGCCAAGTTGCCCGAGTGCATTGGCAACCGTCTCGTCGGGCGCCGGTAGCGCGACGAAGTTTAGTCGAAAATTCTTTCCGTGTGCATTCACTAAGGCGCGGACGCGAATGCCCCTACCCTTGCGGTCGTGCAGCATGAACATCAACTCGCATTGACGTTCCGCTCCCTCACGAACGGGTTTTACGGTTTGAGAGAACCGTCGACGATCGTCCGGATGAATCAGTGATGAAAGCGTTTGCCCTACAAGCCGCTTGCCGTAACCTGAGGACTTGCGAGCAACCGCGTTTGCAGATATGATCTTACCCGTCCGACTGAACACGATGATGCCTTCGTATTCAGACCGGTCGTCAAATTGGGGATCTTCTGCGGTCATGTTTCAGAATAGGTCCTGAATGTTTCAGAACGCGCTAAATAGTTTGTCCGGCAAGGTACGATGCGCGCGGATATTGTGCGCAGCGCCTGCCCGCAAAGGAAGTCTTAGATTTCCCAGCTGGCGATATCCGGGGCCATACCAAACCAATTCTCCGCCCGAATTTCGTAAATCGGTGCACAACCTGATACGATTATCTTTCAAATCAACGTACGCGAGGAACTCTTCAACCGGGGCATTGGTGTCGGGTTCCAGAGAAACTCTCAGCAGGTTGTATCGCGCCGTGTCGGTACGCGCTTCGCCAAGGTAATGTAGAGTTATCCCGTCACCTTTGAGCTGGTAAATTATCCGTAGCCAAAACGAGTCGTTATTCCAGAGCGCTGCAGCTTCCCGGAGTTTTTCGCGGAGGGCGCCCGGCGAAGTGATCTCTCGTCCGCCAACACTGACGCGTCCCTTTCCCGTGGAGGGATTGAACAGGTACACTACGCTGTCAGGCCGAGATTCGATACGCACATTGCCCTCGCGTTTGTCCCACGTTATAGTTCGGAGGGTGTCGTAATCCCAGGTGAGGTATCGCACATCGGTCCAGCTTCTCCTGCCGCCCAGGGCAGCCATCACGCTGTCGGCAAGCTCCACGGCGGCGGGATCGGAATTAGCGAGGTTGAAGCCGGGCTCGGGCACATACTCGTGGTTCCGCTCGGACGAGAATGTGCATCCATAGCCGCACAGTACCAGCA
>DATCLO010000159.1:0-13500 GCA_036563875.1 Cyclobacteriaceae bacterium | reverse complement strand
TATGGTACATCCCAACGTGCTGAGGAACTGCAACATCGACCCGGAAGAGTTCACAGGTTTTGCGTTCGGCATGGGCATTGAACGCATCACGATGTTGCGCTATCAAATCAACGACCTGCGCTTGTTCTCGGAAAACGACATTCGCTTCCTGCGACAGTTTCAGTCGGTGTCCTGAGAATAATACGCAGGCCTCACCGTTGTTATTCACATGACTACCCGAATTGCACGATACTTTACCGTGGCCTGCCTGATCATATTCGGAGGCTGTGCGCCCGATCCCGGCGACGACCCGATCCCTTTCGTGCCGTTCAGCGAAATCTACATCAACCTCAATCTCCCGGAGTACGTCTCGTTGAAATTTGACGGCGGGTCCATGCCTATTGATGGTGGTGTTCGCGGCATCATACTGTATCGCGTCAACTCCACAACATTTCTGGCCTACGAAAGGAATTGCTCATTCAAACCCAACGAAGCCTGCGCGACCGTGGACATCCATATCTCACAACTCTACATGTTCGATCCCTGCTGCGGATCTACCTTCAGCTTCGCTGACGGTTCGCCTACCGGCGGCGTGGCCTGGCGCCCTCTAAGGAGATATAGGACGAAGGTGAATGCGGAGATTCTGACTATTACAGATGAAATTGTTGGGGGGTAGTCTGAACCAGGATACTCAAGATTTAAGGATGAATAGGATCAGGATTGTGTGGCCTGGTTCAGGCAATTAGATTATCTTCTCAATCACATCATCCACTCCAATCCCTTCCGCCTCTGCCTTAAAGTTCCTTACGATCCGGTGTCGCAAAACGGGCTTGGCGATGGATTGGACGTCTTCGATGTCAGGTGAGTATTTTCCGTCGAGGAGGGCGTTGCACTTAGCGCCCAGGACGAGGTATTGCGATGCACGCGGTCCCGCACCCCATTCGAGATATTCAGTGGCTACGGGTGATCCTCCGGGTCGAGTTCGGTTGGCAAGGTTGACGGCGTATTCAATTACATTGTCAGGCACAGGCACTTTGCGAACGAGGTTCTGGAAGTTTTCGATGTCTTCGCCGCTCAATACTGTACCGACTTCACTCTTCACTTCTCCGGTTGTGGCCTTTACGACCTCCATTTCCTCTGCAGGCGTCGGGTAAGTCAACAGTATGTTAAACATGAACCGGTCGAGCTGCGCTTCAGGCAGCGGATACGTTCCTTCCTGCTCGATGGGGTTCTGCGTGGCAAGCACAAAGAATGGTCTGGGGAGTTCAAAGCGTTGCCCTGCCGTTGTGACTGCGTACTCCTGCATAGCTTCGAGCAATGCGGCCTGCGTCTTCGGAGGCGTACGGTTGATTTCGTCTGCCAGGATGATGTTGGCGAACACCGGACCCTTGACGAATTTGAAGTTGCGCTCCTTATCCATCGTCTCCGCCCCGAGGATGTCGGAGGGCATCAGGTCAGGTGTAAACTGAATTCTCTTGAACTGCAGGTCGAGTGCCTGTGCGATAGTCTGAACCAGCAAGGTTTTTGCCAGGCCGGGTACGCCGACGAGGAGCGAGTGTCCATGACAGAATATGCCGGTAAGCACAAGTCGTATGACATCGTGCTGGCCGATTACGACCTTTCCAATTTCTTCTTTAAGACTCTTGTATGCGGTTGCCAGGGCATCAGCGGCTTCCACGTCGGATGCAAACTTTCCCATCGGTCAATGGTCTAAGATTCCACAATGATCATACGCTTCATCGATGCTGATGAACACATCGTGACGCGCCTTTTCAAACCACTTTTGCAGCAGTCTGTTCTTTTTTTCGTTTAACGCAGCTGCCTGTATTCGTTCCCAGTCGCGGTCGAGTGATGCCTCATGAGGCCCTACCCTGGACTTGTAATACAGGATTCGTGCTGCTTGCTTGCCGTCGTCCGTCCGGTACGCGATCGGGCGCGAAATGTTACCCACCTTCATTGAGTCAATGGTAAGGAACACGTAGGGGTCAAGTTCGTCTACCGGAATGCGGACGCTTCCGTTGTTATCCGTGAAGAACCCCCCGTTGCCCTTGGTGGCCACATCGTCCGAAAACTCGCGCGCAGCTTTCTGAAACGTCATGCTGTCGTTTACAATCAGTGTTCGAATACTATCCAAAAAAGCAATAGCATCCTGCACATCTTCCTCGGACGGTTCCGGGGAGATCAGGATGTGCCGGGAATGGTACTCGTTACCCCTGCGGTCCAGCAGCTGCATAATGTGAAAACCGTATTCCGTTTCGAACGGCTGGGATATCTCATTCTTCTCCAGACGGAACGCGGTAGCTTCGTATTCCGGCACCATTTGTCCGCGCCCAACCCAGCCCATGTCTCCCCCGTTATACGTGACGCTTGGGTCATCGGAATACTGTTTCGCCAGTTCGCTGAAATCCTCTCCTCTGAGAATTCTGTCGCGAATGGCACTCAGTTCTTTTCTCGTCGCCTCCTTTTGCTGGTCATTTACCTTTGCCTTTCGGACAATCTGCGCCACTTCCACTTCAGCAGAAAAGTATGGAAGGGAATCCTGCGGAATTCTGGAAAAGAATCGCTTCACTTCTGCGGGAGTTACGGCGATGTCAGCTGAAATGGTTTGCTCCATTTCGCGAACCACCATTTGTTCCTTGATCTGGTCGCGCAACTCCAGCCGGATTTGCTCCATGCTTTTGCCGTAGATGGCTTCCAGTTGTTGTGCTGAGTTTCCCGACTGTGCCAGGATCATGTTGATACGCTGCTGCGTATTGGCATCAACTTCTTCATCAGGTACAACTATTGAGTCGATCTCCGCTTTGGCCATCATCAGCTTGTTGCGTATCAGAAGTGCAAGAAACTGGCACCGTGTTTCCTCGCCCGACCTACCACCATTGGCAAGATAATCCAGATAAGCGCGGTCGAGTTCAGACTTCAGCACGATATAGTTATCCACCTTGGCTATGATCTCGTCAACCACGTATGGATCATCCTGACCAAAGGCTGTTATGCCACCCATCATCAGGATCGCAACCAAACTCCACACTCCGAAATATCTTTTCATTTCAATGATCAATAAATTTCAAAATCCTTATTTCCTTCCGCTTCCCGATAAACCTCTTCCTCAAGTTTCTTAGCGAGTTCCACCTTTCTCTTGTTAAGCAGGATATTGCGGATTTCGTCCTTCACGAATTCGAGCGGCGACACGTTATCCGATACCCGGTACTCATTTACCTTCAGAAAGTAAAGGTAGTTCGCGTCGCTGGTTTCGTAGTACGGATTGGACTTCAGGAACTCAATCTTATTGGGGATTTCAATCATCGGAGAATTGCGCACCAACTCGTCGAAAGCTATCCACGCAGTGTCGACAAGGTGGTGAGCCGCGGAAAAGCTCAGGCAATACGACTTAAGTTCATTCGCATCTTCTGCTTTCTCCGAAAACATCAGTTCCTTAATGCGTTGCGTGCGCGGCGCGCTCTTCGGAACCTTGATGAAGATAGCCTTGACGATGTTCTGTTTCAGGACGAAGTTGTCGATGTTGTTCTTGTAGTATTCTTCGATATCTGCATCTGCAACTACTGTGTCCAGGTGCTGCTTGATATAAGAGTTCTGATACTCGTAGGCGATGATGCTGTATCGGTAGTCGAGTATCTTCCTTTCAACAGCAGCCTCATTGATATCCATCTTGCGGGTAGCTTCCTGGATCAGGAGTTGTTTCCGGATCCAGCTGTTCACGTACGACTGAATCCGGGAGATACTATCCTCGCGAGATCCTCCGTTGGAAACAATCCCCGCCAGTTCGTCCTTATACAGATAGGTATTGTTTACCCTTGCCACCGGAATCCTTCCTTCATGATCGGAAGCGCGGTTGCGGTCTAACCATTGGCACGAAAAAGCCGCAAACGCGATGAGAGCCAGGCTAACGCTTTTTTTGAAGCTGGTCCAGTACGTATCGCTTTGCTTTCTCATTGACTTTAACCGGATATTTTTGCCGCAATTGCCGAATCCACCGTTGTTCTAACTCGTTTTGGTAGTCGGCAATCACATTTGCCCTTGCCTCATCCAACGTCTTTTCACCGGGGGGCAGTATCTCGAAAATCCACGCAAGGTAATACATTCCCCTGTTTTGAGTCGAATGGGGGCCTGGAGTCCATGGCATGCCACTGAGCGCCTCACGGTCGCCTTCCTCAAAAAATCCCTCTTCCGTTCTGATTCCCTGCTTTTGCGCATAATCCGCCAGCGCCACGGTATCCCCTGTCAGGGCAATTTCACCGAGCCGACGCATTACCATAGAGTCGGGAGACGCGTAAATAGTTGCCCTGGCCCTTTTTCCAGCGAAGTACCGTGACCGGTTGGCCTCAAAAAACGCAACCTGCCCGGCCGTGTCTTCAGCGGCACGGTTCCACACCTCCTTTTCCATAATCTCGAACAGCAGGATCCCCTCATAGTACTCCGTATCGAGCATGCGGTACTCCGGTTTGGTGGCAGCCACGGAACGGCTCACGGCATCCATGAGGGCCTCGTCAATAAAACGGCCGTACAAGCGTTCCAGGGCATTTCGTGAGGCTTCGCCCGATGAAACCTTCTGACGCCGCGCGAATGCGTCAAAGTCCGCCGCGGTAAATCCCTTACGGTCCAGGGTAAAGAGGGTTTGCCTCTTCACGCTTTCGGGTACAGGGTGCCACTTCCCCTTTCGAACGAGCGAATCGGAAATGGCGAGCAACTGCTCTAAGACGGATCTATTTTCTACAAATCCATAGTCAGACCTGAGCTTCATGGTCCACTCCTCACGCAGTTCCTCAAAGCGTCCGTCGGTGGCAATGCGGCTTCGGAGGGTGGGCTTCATTTCCTCGAAGGACGGTAGCGGTATCTTCCTGTCGACCCTGAGGATGTGCCAGCCGTACTGCGTGCGGAACGGGTCCGATATATCACCGGGCTTAAGCGAGAAAGCCATCTTTTCGAATTCCGGCACGGAGGCCATGGCGCCCACCCCAAAAGGTGGCAGTGCACCACCCTTGTTTTTTGATCCCAGGTCCTCAGAATACTCAACGCACAATTCATCCCAGGAAGCGCCGGCCATTAGCTGATCGTAGAGATTGAATATCTGTTCGCGAACCTTTGTCGAATCGCGGTCACCACCGGTGCGCAGCATGATATGCGATACGCTTACCTGTCCCAACGCAGGGCGTCGGTCAGCAATCTTAATCAGATGATAGCCGAATTGTGTGCGCACGGGTCCGACGATGTCACCGGGTTTTGCTGCATACACAGCATTTTCGAATGGATGCACCATCTGGAGTGCGGTGAAATATCCAAGATCTCCTCGTCGTGATTTTGCCTGTGGCTCATCGCTGTGGGCAGCCACCAGGGATGCGAAGTCTTCACCGGCATCCGCTCTTTGCTTCAATTCGAGCGCACGGTTGAAGGCGCGTAGTGTATCCGTTGGTGAAGCATCGGGTGGTAGACTGATCAAAAGGTGTGAGGCACGCACTTCTTCTTTCATGCGCTCGTATGCTTGCGACACGAGGCTGTCGAGGATTTTACTGTCGGGGAGGTATGGCTTGAGTAGTTCGTTGCGATAGCCGCGATATTCCGACAGGAACGCCGCGGTGGTGTCCATGCCACGGTGGCGTGCCTCTTCTACTTTGAGTTTAAAATTGATGAAGAGTTCCAGGTACTCGTTGATGTCGGCCGCGGTGTATCCGGACGGTGATTGCTGGTGATTTTTCTGATACAGGTAGATGAATTCGTCGGTCGTTACTTTTCTGTTCCCGACTTCGAAAAGAATGTCGCGGTTCTTTTGCCGTTTCCCTTTATCCTGGCTGGCAGCTGGCCACGCGAGGCTGCCGATGATCAGGATGCAGAAGAGTCGTATCATTAGCTGCCGTTTCCGTAGGGTTTACTTGTTGATGTTTTTGGTGAGTCTGCACACAGTCTGTCCCTGAGAAGCCTTGTATTCGATTTTATCCATGATCGACTTAACCAAACGAATACCGAGGCCGCCCTTTCGTTTCTGGTGGACGATGTTGTCAATGCTAGGTTCGCAAAACTCGTTAATGTCAAAGACCGTTCCGTCGTCGACCAATTCAAAGATGATGTAGGGCTTATCCTTATCGATGATGATGCGCAGTTCGAAAAGATCATTGGCGTTGCAGTGGTGGGCGTGGATCATGAGGTTGGAACACATCTCATCCAGGGCCAACACCATTTCGCTGATCTCCAGATCAGGAACGTGGTGAGCCTTTAGGGATTTGCGAATGAAATCGCGAACGCCCTTCAGGTTCTCAATGCTGCAGCCAACTCTATACTTGTAGTTCATTGATCATTGCCTTAGCTTCCGACTTATCCTTCGCGATGTGCAGCAGCTCATCCAGTCCCAGTATCTGAAAGGTATTGGCGACTTTGTCGTTCATTCCATACAGGACCATAGCGATTTTCTTGTCTTTGAACTCATCGATGTAAGACATAAAAACACCCAGTCCAGCCGAGGAAATGTATTCGAGCGCGCTGCAATCCACGAGGATCTTCTCATACCCCTCCCCCACGCTTTTGGCTATGGCCAAATCCAGCTCGATGGAAGAACTCGCGTCAATTTCGCCGATTATTGCGATGACATCGGCTCCATCTTCCTGTAATCGTTTGATGTGGATCATGTTAGTTAACGAGTTTTTATTCCCTAATGTTCTCTAGTTAAATTTTATAACCATGGTCGTATAGTCGTCGTCCAGCCCCTCCGACTCGGAAAAGCTGTAAAGCGACGAAATAATGCGGTCCTGGATCTCCCGGGCTGACAGGTGTTTGGATTCCGCCAGGATTGCGGCCAGCCGGTCGTAGCCGAATTCCTCACCCTTCGAGTTCTTAGCCTCCGTAATCCCGTCAGTATACAGTACCATTACATCGCCCGGCGAGAAACTAAACTGCTCGGTGCGCGCGAAATTCCGATAGGCATTGCTCCGGATCATGCCCAGGGCTACGCCCTTGTCCTTAAAGTACTCTACCCGGTCCGTTGTGGCATGGTAGTACAGAACGGGGCAGTGCCCGCCGCGGGCGTATCGTATAACTCGTGTGGTGGTGTTCACCAGGAAAATAATGGCCGAAATGAACGACCCACGTTCCAGACACTTTACCAGGGCCTGATTCGCCTTGACGAGGAACTCCGCAGGTTCTATGCAGTCCTGCGCCAGGCTATGAAAAATGCCCTTCATCTGCGACATGTGAAAGGCCGCCGTCGTTCCCTTACCCGAAACGTCGGCAATGATCAGCGACACCATTTCGGGACTGATGCGAAGGGTGTCATAGTAGTCACCCCCGACTTCATCCGCAGATTCAGAGAATGCCGCGATCTCAAATACATCACTCTTCTCGAGGATTTCCGGAAGCAGACTCTTCTGAACGTTTTTCGCGATTTTTAGTTCCTCCTTGTATCGCTCGTTCTGAAGCGCTTCTTCCATCAGGCGAAAGTTCTCGATGGAAATGCCAGCCTGGTTGGAAAACGTGGAAACTATTTTCGTCATCTCACGGTTAAACCCGTCCGGCAATTCTTTGAGAAGGGCAAGGATCCCGATGTTTTCATTCTTGACGTAAATCGGGAATGCAAGTATCGAACGAAATCTGGAGTTCTTGAGTGTCGACAAATAGCGCGAAAGATTTCGCGTTTTATCAGAGCCCTGATCCAATATTCCACGAACCTGGTGCTTGTTCAAATGCTCGATGATGTCATTCGCCTCCTTCTCCGTGATGTTGTACGTGTACAGCTTCTTCTCGCTGCTGGTAATCTCAAGCCACGCAGCATCAGCGAACACCGAACTCACTGACGTTTCAAGAAGAATTTTGTAGACACTTTCTTCACTTTGTTCGGTTTGAATACTCTGACTAATCCGCTGGAAATTCACCACCTCCTCAAGCTTCTGTTCGAAAACTGATGTCGTGGGCAGATTGAAGAGGATGACAAGGAAAGAAAAGACACTGTAAATCGTAACGAACGACATCAGCGAGAGAATGAAAACGTGATCGCGGTAGTCGGCAAAGTAACTTGATACATCCGCTACAATCGATGCGTAATAGCTGCTCGTGTAAAAGCCATACAAGAGATAAAAGATCGTCAGCAACAACAACAGAAGGCCTGTCCACTTTTGCCTGAAGTTGAGGTAAGCCACCCACTTCATGTTACCGGACAACACGAGACCAGTCAACAGGAACGTTACCAGCAACGCGATGTACAACCCTTCGATCCGCGGAAAGTTGAAGCTGTTATAAAGCAGTGAGATGAGCAGACCATACTCGAAGAAGGCCCAGAAACGAAGCAACCACTTCGACTTTTGATACAGGATCAGGCGCTTCCAGGCTGTGAATGCCATAATCAGGAAGCTGATCAGCAACCCGATGTTGATGAGGTATATCAGGTCGATGTAGACGACATCATTGGCCAATTTGGTGTTACCCAGAAGATAGCTTACCAGCCGAAGCACGAGGGAGATCACCGTGGCGATAAGTCCCGTAGCAAACACGCGCCACAGTAAGTCGACGAAGTTGAGTACTTCATCGTGCTCGATCTTGAACTTATAGTAGTAGAAAAGGGAAAGGATATAGAGGTTCAGCAGCAGCTTTGGCAACCAAACCGGGATATCCGGTTCAAGGGCATTCTTTGTGCTGATGAGGACGACGATATCGGTAAACACCAGGCCGAGCCATGTGATGGCCCCCATCATGAACAGCAGACGTATCATGGCCCTGGCGCGCATGTAATCGTATGGTTTTTCGCCTACCGGCGGGAAAAGTCAGAAATGGCGGAATGTAAATGGGGTACAATTATAGCCAATTTTTGTTAGTAGGCAGTGGGCAATTAGCAGTGGCCAACTGCCTACTTCCTGCTATAATTCGGAGCTTCACGGGTGATGGCTACATCATGGGGATGCCCCTCAATCACCCCAGCGGTCGTGATCCGGACGAACTTGCTCTGTTTGAGTTTTTCGATGTTTTTCGCGCCGCAGTAGCCCATTCCGGCACGGAGGCCACCGGTGAGCTGGTAGAGCACTTCGGCCACGTATCCTTTGAATGGTACCCGCCCCGAAATGCCTTCAGGAACGAGTTTCTTGATATCATCTTCTACGTCCTGGAAGTAGCGATCCTTGGAACCTTCCTCCATTGCTTCAATGGAGCCCATTCCGCGATACGATTTGAACTTCCTTCCTTCGTAAATGATCATTTCGCCCGGCGCTTCCTCGGTTCCGGCCAGCAGTGACCCGACCATCACCGAGTCAGCACCAGCCGCAAGGGCCTTCACGATATCGCCCGAGAATCGGATTCCTCCGTCAGCAATAACCTTCACATTTGATCCCTTGAGCGCCTTTGCCGTTTCCATTACAGCAGATAACTGGGGAAGGCCTACACCAGCCACAACGCGCGTAGTGCAAATACTGCCGGGTCCAACACCTACTTTAACTGCATCTGCGCCTGCCTTTGCCAGGGCCTTCGCTGCTTCTCCTGTGGCAATATTGCCGACCACGAGGTCAAGATCAGGAAACTTCTTTTTGACGGATTTAGCCGCATCAATAACGCCTTTGGAGTGTCCGTGAGCTGTGTCAATGCTGATCACATCCACTCCGGCAGCCTTAAGGGCTTCAATCCGGTCGAGGATGTCCGGCGTCACGCCTACGGCCGCGCCTACCCGCAGTCTTCCAAATTCATCCTGGCAGGCGTTGGGCTTGTTCTTTTTCTTCTGGATGTCCTTATAAGTGATCAGACCTGTGAGCTTACCCTTTTTGCTCACGACAGGCAGTTTTTCGATTTTGTACTGCTTAAGGATGCTCTCGGCCTTGTCCAGCGTAATTCCTTCCTGGGCTGTGACGAGGTTTTCTCGCGTCATGATCTTTTCAACAGGGACGCTGAGGTCCTTTTGAAAGCGCAGGTCGCGGTTTGTGATAATGCCGATCAATTTCCCCTCTTCGTCTACTACAGGAATACCTCCGATCCTGAATTCGCGCATAATGCGCTCAGCATCACGAACCTTGCTGTTAACGTTGAGTGTAATGGGATCCAGGATGAGTCCGCTCTGCGACCTTTTGACCTTGCGCACCTGCTCGGCCTGTTCCTCGATGGTCATGCTTTTGTGAATGAACCCAATGCCACCTTCGAGGGCCATGCTGATGGCCATTTCGGATTCCGTAACCGTGTCCATTGCCGCGGAAACGATTGGAATGTTCAGCGCGATGCCAGCTGTCAGCTTGGTTCGCGTGTCTGTCTCCCGAGGCAGCACTTCAGAATAAGCGGGAACCAGGAGGACGTCGTCGTAGGTAAGTGCGTCGGGAAGGAACTTGGAGGTGTCGCGTGGCATGGGCAAATAACTTTAGGAATCATTATTTGCCGGGCAAAGGTATGTCATTTGAGGTTCAAAGCAAAGGGTGCGTTTTGGCTTACCCGAATTCTTTCCGGCCTTTTCTTATTTTTGGCTCTGAGTTGTAGCGGATTCATGATAGAACTCAAAAAGGCAATACTCTTTCTCATCATAGCATTTGGTGTCGCTCCCGCGCTGGCACAGGTTCAAACAGGAAAAGCTTCATTTTACGCAGACCGGTTTGAGGGAAGGCCAACGGCCAGCGGCGAGAAATACCGCCACAACAAGCTCACCGCCGCGCACAAAACGCTTCCTTTTGGTACCCGGGTTCGGGTAACAAACCTTGCGAATAATGAGTCCGTTGAAGTCGTCATTAATGACCGCGGTCCGTGGGTGGAAGGTCGGGTTATCGATGTATCCCAGTCCGCAGCAGAAAAACTGGGATTTGTCAATCAGGGGCTGGCTGATGTCAAAATCGAAGTAATCGATCCCGGAGATGGTAAGGCCAATGAGCCAATACGCTTTGTTGACAACGTCGTCGTAGAGGACAATGAATTTTATGGGCTTGAAGTCAACCGCGCTCGTCCCAGGGGATTTGGCGTCCAGGTTGGCACGTTCCAGGAACTGGTCAACCTCATGCGCCTGGCCGACAATCTGAAGAAGTCGTATCAGCGGAATGTCACGGTGGAAGTGAAAGTTGTGAATGGCGTAAAGTATTACGGTCTAATCCTGGGAAACTTCCCGAACAGGGTCAAGGCAGAACAGTTCCGCGAGTCGTTGCGCGGCAAATTCCCTGATGCCTTTATCGTAGATTTTAGCCGGTTGTAGTCCGGCAACCATATCGGTTCCATGGAACTATTTGGCTACTTCGCCTCCGTATGCATTGGCATTATCCTGGGCCTGCTGGGCGGAGGCGGGTCCATTCTGTCCATTCCTTTGCTGGTATACTTCTTCCACCTCGACATCGTCACAGCTACAGCCTATTCCTTATTCATTGTTGGAATTACGAGCCTTGCCGGCGCTATTCCCAAGTACCGTGAAAACCGCGTCAACCTGCAAACCGGCGTTGTGTTCGGCATTCCTTCGATCACGGCTATTTTCTTCACGCGAAAGTGGATCGTGCCTGCGATACCGGATGTGATATTTCAGTCGGGCGACTTTATCCTTACAAAGCGTTTGCTGCTTCTCGGCATATTCGGTGTCCTGATGATCATTTCGTCGGTGACGATCATTCGCCGCCGTGGTGAACTGGAAACAGAAGATTCGGAATTTCAATATGGACTCGTCATCCTTGAAGGCATTCTTATTGGCTTCCTTACGGGACTTGTCGGTGCAGGCGGCGGATTTCTCATCATACCTGCACTGGTACTTCTTACAGGTCTGCCGTTTAAGACCGCGGTGGGCACGTCTCTGTTTATTATCTCCATTAATTCGTTGATGGGTTTTCTGGGAGATGTCCTCAACTACAAAATGGACTGGCCTTTTCTCCTTACAATTTCCGGTTTGGCAGTGGTCGGCATTCTCGTTGGGAATGCTTGGTCGAGGCGCGTTAACAGCGTTGCGCTTCGTAAAGCCTTTGGTTGGTTTACGCTGGCGATGGGCATATTCATCGTGATCAAAGAACTGACCCAGGCATGAAAAAAACGCACTCTGGAATTTTGTAACTTGACTTAACGTTTGTCGGGTAGTGAGTTTGAAAGCATGAAAATAGAACAGATCTACACAGGATGCCTTGCCCAGGGCGCCTACTACATCGAATCAGAACGCGAAGCCGTTATCATCGATCCTCTTAGGGAAATTAAGCCTTATGTCGACAAAGCCGCTAGGAATGGTGCGAAAATAAAATACGTGCTGGAAACGCACTTTCACGCAGACTTTGTTTCGGGACACGTCGATCTCGCACGGGCAACGGGAGCTACCATCGTATACGGTCCCAATGCCCGCCCTTCGTTTGAAGCGCATATCGCCACCGACGGCGAGGAAATTCGCGTAGGCAAGATCACGTTCGTTGTGCTGCACACACCAGGTCATACGATGGAGTCCGTGTGCTACTTGCTGCGCGATGAGAATGGTAAGGATGTTGCCTTATTCACTGGAGATACGTTGTTCATCGGTGATGTTGGACGCCCCGATCTTGCTCAAAACGAAACGCTCACACAGGAAGACCTGGCTGGCTACCTTTATGACTCGCTGCGCAATAAGATTTTACCCCTGGCCGACGATATTATTGTTTATCCTGCACACGGCGCCGGCTCAGCCTGCGGAAAGAATATGGCCCGCGAGACGTCGGACACACTTGGCCACCAAAAGCAAACAAACTATGCTTTGCGTGCCGTCAGCAAGGAACAATTCATAAAAGAAGTAACGGAAGGCCTATTGCCTCCTCCGGGATACTTCCCGCAGAATGTGCGGATGAACCGCGAAGGTTACGATAGCATCGACACTGTACTGGAACGCGGATGCCAGCCGCTGGATCCGGAGGCCTTCGAAGCTGCAGCCAACGACACGGGCGCGTTGATCCTTGACACACGCGCTCCTCAGACCTTTGCTCAAGGCTTCATTCCAAATTCAATCAATATTGGTCTCGACGGATCCTTTGCCCCCTGGGTGGGCGCGTTGATCCCGGACATCCGCCAGCAAATACTTATCGTTGCCGACAATGGTCGCGAATCTGAAGTAGTGACGCGACTCGCGCGGGTGGGATACGACTATTCTATCGGCTATCTCCGCGGAGGGTTTGAAGCCTGGAAAAAAGCGGGTAAAGAGATCGACCGAATTGCTTCGGTTGACACGGAGCAGCTGGCAGATGCGCTTGAGAAAAGGCCTGTGATACTCGACGTGCGGCGTCGCGACGAATATGCTGCCGGACACCTTGAAGGTGCTGTCAACCTTCCTCTCGATTTCATCAACGAAAACATGCAAAGCATCGACCCATCGCGACCACACTACGTTTACTGCGCGAGCGGATACCGGTCCATGGTTTTCATTTCAATACTCAAGGCGCGTGGTTACGACAACCTCGTTGACATCAGCAACGGTTACAAAGCCATCAAATCCAGCAAGCGGTTGCGCATTTCCAATGCAGTTCCCTCCAACACGTAATCGAAACGAGCATGACTACAGACGGGAAAGAAAAATTCAGCGACATCATCAAAGGTGATAAACCCGTACTGGTCGACTTTTACGCAGATTGGTGTGGACCATGC
>DATCLO010000158.1:0-4909 GCA_036563875.1 Cyclobacteriaceae bacterium | reverse complement strand
GCACATTCGGGTAGAATCACGTGCGCTCACGGAAGACGAAAAGCTTAAGTTCAACATTACGCGACCGGGGACTTACTATAAGATAGCAATCACAGACAACGGGATAGGATTTGAGCAGGAGTATGCGGAACTGATCTTTGGAGTGTTCCAACGGCTGAATGCCAAGAGCGACTATGCTGGATCGGGCATTGGGCTGGCTACTTGCAAGAAAATCGCAGACAGGCACGGCGCCCTTATCATGGCAGAGAGCCAGCTAGGAAAGGGAAGTACGTTCACCTTGATTATGCCGGAACGTCAATCGATCCCGCAACATCAATCTGCCTGAGTCTGATGAGCCGACACAATATTCCAGTCCGGATACTGGTCGTCGATGATGACGACACCGACTTCTTCATCATCCGCGAGTACATCAAGGGTATCCCAAATCAAAACTTCCTGGTAGATCAATGCCGGCATTACGACGAAGCGTTGGCGCTCATCCGGCAAAAAAAGTACGACCTATATTTTATAGACTATCGACTGGGTGCCCAAACCGGACTTGACCTGCTTAGAAATGCATTGTTTCAGGGGTGTGAAGAACCGCTCATCCTCCTTACCGGCAAGGGAAATAGTGCGATCGATTATGAGGCCATGGAACTTGGGGCGGCCGACTACCTCCTTAAGTCCGAGATCAGCAGTGAAAATCTGGATCGATCCATCCGTTACGCGCTCTCCCGCGCGGCCGTATTGAACGCCCTTCGCACCAGCGAAAGGAAGTATCGCGCTGTATTTGAACATTCTCGCGAAGCCATCCTGATCACCGACGGTAGTCTCAACCTTAAAGACTTCAACGGATCAACATCGCGGCTGTTCGAGACAAGACCCGATACCCTGCTTGGCCACAATTTGTTCGACTTCATCCCCAATGCGCAGGCACAGGAGAAAATTCTCGAAAACCTCGATCGGAGAGGTGAGGTGAGCGATCTGGAAGTGGAGGTAGTCGACGCTCAGGGTGAAACCAAGCATTGCCTGTTATCTCTTTCCCGAGACACCTCGTCACCAGATGCCGTCAATGTTTACGGGATCATTCACAACATTACCAGTCTCAAAAAAGCCGAAAAGGCCATGCTACACGCGGAAAAACTGGCCGCTACGTGGCGGCTGGCCAGCACCCTCGCACATGAGGTGCGCAATCCGCTCTCGACAATTCAAATGTCGGTGGAGCAGATCGATCCATCGTCGGTCCCGGAAGAAGACAAAGTTCTCCTGGAGATCATTTCGCGAAATTCACAGCGGATCAGCACCCTCATCACCCGCCTTTTGGAGTCATCCCGGCCCGACGAGATGCGATTGGAAGCCGTCGATGTCAGGAGAATCCTTCAGGATTGCGTGGGCACGATCGAGGACCGCACGCGGTTAAAAGGTATTGACGTGGTGCTGGACGTGCCGCCGGAGTCCCTGATTATCAAGGCGAACAGCGAACGTCTCAAGATGGCTATCCTTAATATCCTCGTGAATGCCATCGAGGCAGTGGAGGCCGGAAAGGGACGGATCGAAGTTCGCGTGAGCGCGACAAGCGACCACTGCGTCATACAGCTTGCCGATAACGGATGCGGCATCCCCCACGAGCACCTTCCCAATCTTTTTGAACCCTACTTCACGTCGAAAAAAAGCGGAATCGGACTCGGGCTCGCAGCCACCCTGAACATCGTAAAGGCACACTCCGGCGAAATAGACGTGTCCTCAATCCCGAGCAAAGAAACTGTCTTCAAGATTACGCTCCCCAGGGTTTCAGTTGATGTGGAAGCCGCGGCCTACCAACGGAAATAACGGCCATTGGTCAGGAAATAAAGACCATTCGCAGGTCGTAAAAAATGTTTCTTTACGTAACCATTTGATAACCTTCAACTTAGGAATGGGTACCGCGGTTCCCTCCCTCAGGCAGTCCAAACTTCCATCATTTTCAGCTTGTTATGTCCGGTGGGTCTACGAAGAACCGCAAATATTAGTTAACTTATCTCAAAAATCTCTCGCATGGTTTCCGGGGTGCCTATGGTAATTATCGCGGACGACGATATTGATGACAGGTTGTTGCTGACTGAGGCTCTGGTGGAGAATGGGGTGGAGCGCTCCAGGATTCTTCTGGCCTGCGACGGTGAAGAATTGCTCTCATTGTTAGCCGAATATTCACACACACCGTCGATCATCTTTCTTGACCTCAACATGCCCAAGAAAAATGGGTTAAAAACTCTCGAGGCAATCCGCGCAAATCCAACACAACGCCATATTCCTGTTCTTATCTTCACGACTTCCAATTCACGAAGCGACATCCTTAGCAGTTATGATCTGGGATGCAACGCGTACTTTGAGAAGCCGTACAGCTACAGTGAACTCGTAGACATGGTTGGCGTGATCAAGTCTTACTGGTTTGAAAAGGCAACACTCATCAAGCCTGACTTCGCCGAGTTGCCCAGAAGGAATTGATGTGCGCGTGTGTTGATGTTGTGCTAACTGCCGAGAGTGTAGCAACTCCGATATTTAATCCTTCTTAATACCGGGCAGTGTAACATACATTACGGTACCCTGGCCCGGAGTGCTTTTGGCGCTGATGGTTCCATTGTGGTTCTCGGCAATCTTCTTACAAAGTGCCAGACCAATACCATTACCAGGATAAGCTTCACGCGGGTTGAGTCGTTGAAAGATGTTGAATATCTGGTCGGCATAGCGTTGTTCAAAACCGATACCATTATCCTTGACCATAAGTTGAACATACTCCCTTCCCGGCTGCAGCATAGGGAGTCCGGTAGCTTCCTCACGAGGAAGCACGCGATACGAAATATTTACTACAGGTCGATCCTTTGCGAACTTGAGTGAGTTACTGATCAGATTCGACAGCAGTTGTCCGAGTTGTCGTTGTATTCCCATAACTTCCGGGAGATCGTCGCTGGTCACCGTAGCTTCTGTCTCTGCTATAAGAAGAGACAGTTCCGATTTAACCTCTTCTACTACCTGGTTGAGATCTACTTTTGTGAATTCGGGAATTGCAGACAACCTGGAGAACGTCAGCACATCTCTCACAAGGGCCGACATGCCCTGCGCTTCGTCGCGAACTTTTGCGAGATATTTCCTGCGTCCCTCTTCATTGTCGACGTTTTCCGCGAGCGTAGCGAAGGTTTGAATTTTTCGCAATGGCTCCTGAAGGTCGTGCGAGGCGATATAAGCAAATTGCTCGAGATCGTGATTTGATTTTTCCAGGAGCTTGTTGAGACGCGTCAACTCGCGCGTCCTGCGGGCTACCTTCTGTTCCAGTTGTTCGCTGATTTCCCGCTGCGGAGTTATGTCCAGTGTCGTGCCGATCATCCGCGAAGCCTGCCCATTGGAGAATAACGTTACGCCGTTCACGCGTATCCAGCGGATGCTATTGTCCTTTCGGACAACACGGGCTTCGAAAAACAGCGTACCGGATTTGAGCGCAGCGCTGAAAAGGTCGTCGACCATGGGTTGATCGTCGGGGTGAATCACCTTCATGCAATCCTGGCGGGTCCACAATCCGTCTTTTTCAACGCCCATGATTTTCTTATGACGGTCCGAAGCGACGATCCTACCCGAAGCGATATCCATGTCCCAGGTACCGAGCTCAGCCGCATTGACGGCAAGGTTAAGTCGGTTGACACTTTCTTCCAGGATTTGCTGCGATCGCTTTTCAGTGGTGATATCGATCAGAACATTGACCGCACCCTCGAGTTTGCCAACAGGATCAAAGAGGGGGCGCGGACACGGCAGGACGTACAACATAGTGCCGTCGGGTTGTTCCAGAAGGATCACTTCGTCTTCAACAGCCCGTCCCAATTTCACCGTTTGTGCCATGGGGCATTCATCGGGAGGGACGGGTGTGCCGTCGAGTGTGTACACGCGCAATGCTCCACACCATTTGTCCTCATCCCTGGGTTCGCGGCCCCAAAGTCGGACGGCAGCATCGTTATATAAGGTGAGCCGACCTTCGAGGTCGCACACGTACGCCGCCACCGGCAGCGTTTTGATCAGCGTCCGATATCGTCGTTCGGTGTCGGTAATAAAATCTTTCGTCGCGGCTTTCTCGTCCGTGATGTCGCGAATCATTGCGGCCGCTCCCACGACGGCGTCTGATTCATTGCGGATCAGATCGATGGTGATCCCCGCGAAATATCGGTTACCGTCGGGCTGTTCGACCCACATTTCAAGGCCGTGAAAAGTTCGTTCTTCACGAAGGGCTGTGGCCATCGGAGAAGTTTCAGGGTGGATTTCGCTGCCATCAGATTGCCAGGATTTGTGAAATCCCCAAAAACGAACATTGTCTGAAGGGCGATATCCCCACAACTCCGCCGCTCTGTCATTAAATGAGGTGATGTTGCCCTGGCGGTCACAGGTGTAAAGGCCCACACGTAAGTTATTGAGGAGCGCCGCATCGGGCATATCCCGGCCAGTCGTCAGCGAAGGGTCTCGCATCCGTGCAGAGTTAAGTTCAGGTTGGCTGTTGTTCCGAGCCATGCGCATTACCTACTCCACGAGTTCTCTGTCAGCGTTCCACGAGAATTCGCGCAGGAGGAACACTTCGGCTGCCGGAGCCCCATGCTTCTCCGACGTGCCCAAGCTGGATTCTCACACAACAAGGTCGTACTAAAATAAGCAATTCGGGCTATTACGCGAAGATTTGGTCATGTGGAAGGAAAAAAATTCGGGTAGCGGTCGTTGGTCGTCGATGGATGGGATTGGGGAATTCTGTTCACAAGAATAAAAACAACAGGCTGTCGTTTAGACAGCCTGTTGATTAAATGGAATGCTATTCCTTTCGCGGAGCCATTGATGGCGTCCCGTTCTTGTCGAAGTAATAATGCTTCGCTTCAGCACCTTCTCCTATCTGAACGAGATACAGGTCGGAGTTTTCATTCCG
>DATCLO010000157.1:0-48007 GCA_036563875.1 Cyclobacteriaceae bacterium | reverse complement strand
CATCTCTGGTGAAGTGCAGGGACTCTTCAAACACAAGAACCGCGCGACGGGTGCGGCATCCACTGCAGGAAAATTTGCAAGTGCCTTCGCATTAGGGGCGCAGGTGCTAAAAGATATTGATCCTACCAAGGCCAACCACCTACGCGAAAAATCACTCACTGCCTATGCATTCGGAAAAGCAAAGCCTGGTGTAGCGCAAACAGCACCCGGAAGAGCACGCTACTTCTATGAAGAAGACAACTGGGTTGACGACATGGAGCTGGGCGCAGCCTCCATATTCCAACTCGTAGACGATCGCACCTATTATCAGGAAGCGCTCGAATACAGCAAGCAGGAACCCATCACACCCTGGATTGGCGCTGATACCGCACGCCATTACCAATGGTATCCGTTTCACAACTTCGGTCACTACGAACTTGCCAAGAAAGCAAATCCGGAGGACCGGAAACTGCTCATCGACTTCTACCGTCAGGGAATCGAAAAGGTATGGAATAGGGCAAAAAACAATGCCTTCTATCGCGGCGTACCATTCATCTGGTGCTCCAACAACCTGACAACATCCTTTGCCATTCAATGCTATCTGTACCGGCAGATGACCGGCGACGAAACGTACATCGAACTTGAGCAGGCATGTTTCGACTGGATCTTCGGACTAAACCCGTGGGGAACGAGCATGGTGTACGGTCTGCCAGCCGATCGCGACACGCCAACTGATCCGCATTCATCTTATACTGTGCTGTACAACTATCCGATTAATGGCGGCCTGGTTGATGGTCCCGTCTACACAGCCATATTCAACAACCTGTTAGGACTGGAACTTCACGAAGCTGACGAGTACGAAGAATTCCAATCGGACCTCGCTGTTTATCATGATGACTACGGCGACTACAGCACGAATGAACCAACGATGGACGGAACCGCATCGCTTGTTTATCTCCTCGCTGCAAAGGATCACGAGTCCCGGGAGGTGGGCAGAAAAAAAAAGTAGTCGCCGACCCCCATGGGGCAATCACTAGGGGTGACACAACAGAAAGGAACATCTTCCTCGTATTCACCGGAGATGAATTTGCAGATGGAGGCACGGTGATTCGCAATGTGCTGCAACGGCAGAATGTTAAGGCAGGTTTTTTCTTCACGGGCAATTTCTACGCCAAAGAAACATTTGCACCGCTGATCAAAGGCCTGCTTCAGGATGGGCACTATCTCGGCGCACATTCCGACAAACATCGGTTGTACTGCGATTGGACAAAGCGTGACAGTCTGCTCGTGACGCGCAAACAGTTTCGTCGCGACCTTCGGAAGAATTACAAACGGATGGCGGAGTTTGGAATCGGAAAGGATGAGGCGAAGGTGTTTCTGCCTCCATACGAATGGTACAACGCGGCCATTGTGAAGTGGGCACGAGAAATGGGACTTACCCTGGTGAACTTTACACCGGGAACCTTATCAACTGCGGACTACACCTATCCCGAGATGGGTCCGCGGTACAGGGATTCGGAAAGAATTTTCCAATCCATTATGGATTATGAATCGAATGCGCGCTTTGGAATGAACGGGTTCATTCTCCTTGTGCACATCGGCACTGATCCGCGGCGGACGGATAAGTTCTACGATCGACTGGAACAGTTGCTTACAGTCTTGAAGGAAAAAGGCTACTCCTTTAAGCGCGTCGACGAACTTGTCCCGGAAGAGAAGGACTAACTGAGTACATCAAAAAAAATTTTAAAGCGACATGGCAATTCTCGGTATCGATCTTGGTGGTACAAAACTTGCCACCGCCGTGTTTTCGCAGGATGGCGAGATCATCTTCAGCGAGTCAGTCGCGTTAGGAAAGCGAAGTGACAAAGAAGTAGGCGCGCTGATTACGGATGCCGTGGCATCACATTGCAAGAAGTCTGATGTGAAGTCCATCGGCGTGTCGGTTCCAGGCATCAGCAGACGTGAAACAGGAACCGTGTGGGCGCCCAACATTCCCGGATGGGATGACTACCCGCTGCTCAAGGAGATCCAGGATGCCTGTCCCAATGTCCCCGTAATCATCGACAACGACCGCGCATGTTGCATTTCGGGAGAAATATGGCGGGGAAATGCAAAGGATTGTAAGGACGCCATCTTCCTTGCAGTAGGCACCGGCATCGGTGCGGGTATTCTTTCCGGCGGGCAAATCGTTCGTGGTGCGCATGACATCGCAGGGGCTGTAGGATGGATGGCGTTGCAAAAGCCATTTCTCATGAAGTATATCTCCTATGGTTGCTTTGAGTACTACGCATCAGGTGATGGAATTGCGCGACTTGCCCGCGAATTGCTAACGATACGCCAGGATTACAAAGGAATGCTAAGAGTTAGTCCGTCAGAACTCACAGCACACCACGTCTTTTCGGCTTATGAAAAGCGGGATCCCGTGGCCATTACGGTGATCAGAGAGTGCATTGAGTACTGGGGCATGGCGATAGCTAACCTTATCAGCATTTTCAATCCCGAGAAAATTATCCTCGGCGGTGGTGTGTTCGGACCCGCGGTGAAGTTCATCCCAGAAATCAAAGATGAAGCCCTGAAGTGGGCACAACCTATCAGCGCTACTCAGGTGGATGTCATTCCCTCAGCACTAGGTGGACAAGCGGCGATTTACGGCGCAGGATACCTGGCGCTAACCAATCTTGCCGACAGATAGCGCGATGAATCAATACAAACTCACGTTCGCTTCCGCTTGCTTCGGCATGCTGCTCTTCGGAGTCAGCCTGATCACACTCGGCTCGGTGTCGTCAGATCTTCAGGACAAGTTCCAGCTTGACGCGGTCGACTCGGGAACGCTCTTTTCTATTTTGCCCATCGGCATCATCCTGGGATCGCTGCTCTTTGGACCGGTATCCGACCGGTATGGATACAAGTTCTTCTTCGTTGTGTCATGCGTCTGTCTCCTTATTGGATTTCAGGGAATTGCCCGGTCGGAGAGCATCGGGTTGTTGCGACTCTGCATCTTTCTTTTCGGCTTCGGAGGCGGTGCGATTAATGGCGCGACGAACGCTGTGGTTGCGGACATCAGCAGCAACAACAAAGGCGCAAACCTGAGTTTGCTTGGCGTCTTCTTTGGCATTGGCGCGTTGGGGATGCCATCAGTGCTCGCTGCGCTCGAGAAACAGTTCACCGTTCAGCAAATCGTGACTGCGGTGGGCTTGCTTCCTGTTGCTGCAGCTGCGCTGTTCCTCTATACTCCGTTCCCTCCACCGAAGCAAAGTCGGCCTGTCGGCAGCGGTGCTATCCTTTCTTTGCTTCGCAGCGGTTTCCTTTGGTTGATTGGTTTCTTCCTTTTCTGTCAGAGCGCAGCGGAAGGAGTCATCAACAACTGGACGACGAATTACCTTGAAAATCATCTCGGCTTTTCGGGAAGTGCAGCATTGTTCACGCTCTCGCTTTATGTTGGGGGACTGACCGTCATGCGCCTCGCCCTCGGAAGTGTCCTTAGAAATACATCACCGTCGCGCATCATGGCGCTATCGCTCGCCCTGTTGCTTACGGGCGCGCTTGTCCTTCGGATGACGGAGGCGCCGGCGTTCGCTACAGCAGCGCTGATAATTACGGGCGCTGGACTGGCAGCAGGATTTCCGGTGATGCTGGGATTTGCGGGAGCGCGTTTCGCGGAACTATCGGCGACCGCATTCAGCATCATCCTTACAGTAGCGTTAGCCGGGAATATGATGGTTAACTACATCACTGGTGTCGTCATCGATCGGTTTGGTATCGGACAATATACGACCATGACGCTGCTTCTCTATGCAGCGATGGTTCCCTTGACCTTTTTCATTCTGAAACAACATCAACACGAATTACATAAATCATAAACCACTCTATCAGATCAATTATGCTGGCTCAACAATGGCTCAACAATGCGCGCCAGGTGATGGCGCGAATCGAGGAAACTCAAATGGACAACATCAGGAAGGCGGCTGAAATCATGGCTGACACCATCGAGGCAGGCCGATGGGTTCACACCTTCGGCTGCGGGCACGCCACCATCCCCATCGAAGAAATGTATCCCCGCATTGGCGGCTTCGTGGGATTTCACCCGCTGATCGAACTTCCATTAACATTTTTTACGAGGATCACCGGCGAGATGGGGGTCCACCAGTTCCTGTTCCTCGAGCGTGTCGAAGGATACGGAACCGCCATCATGAAGAGCTATGAATTCGATCCGCGCGACACCATGTGGATATTTTCGCATACCGGCATCAACAACGTCAACATTGACGTCGCGCTGGAAGCGAAACAGCGCGGAATGAAAGTCATCGTCTTTGGGGCCGCGTCACAGGCAAAAGGAAAAAAATCACGGCACTCTTCCGGAAAGACGCTCTTCGAAATTGCAGACCTCGTCGTCGACTCCTGCGCACCGATTGAAGACGCATCGGTGCCGCTAAAGAATCACCAGGATAAAGTCGGTCCTGTATCCACCATGGCCTTCATTACCTGCGTCTGGATGACTGTCACCACCGTCGCCGAAATCCTCGCCGACCGCGGCGTGAAACTCTTCATCCACCCTTCACACAATGTGCCGGGAGATACCACCGCGCGCGAGCGACTGGATGCCGCGTTGGCGGAGTATAAGAGGAGAGTTCAAGGAGTATAACGTGTTTAGGATATGATTAGCGATTAGCGATTTGCGATTGATCCCTCCAACAGAGAGTTGGGTGAAACTGATAACGTCGTTTCTTAAGCTGAAACTGGAATCAGTAAATCAAATCGAAAATCGCTAGTCGAAAATCGCTAATCGCTAATTCTACCGCCCTCAACTCGAAGCACAACTTCAACACTTCAACACATTATTCATACAGCTTCCTATGCAACTCCCGAAGCCTTTCCTCGGGCATCTTGATCACCTTCCTGTCGTACGTCATCAGGCCATTCACTTCGATTTCAACATCGGTGGTCTGCGTGTAGACGGCAGCTGAAAGGCCTTTGTCAACAAGCTTGTCGAGGTTGTTGATGTAGGTGGTGTATCGTTCCAGCAACGCCTCCTTATCCGGAAAGCTTTGATATCCCCAATTGTCCTTCGTCTGCCACGTGTGACCCTCAAGAGGAAGGCCTAACCCACCATATTCGCCAAGCACGAGCGCGTAGTTCTTACCGAACAGTTCAGGTCGCGGCATGACCGGGTCCGGGTAGTTGTGAATGTCAAGGATATGGCCAACGTCGTAAAAATTTCCACCGCTTGCCTGGTTGACAAGGCGCGAGGGGTCATATTTCATGGTCCATTCTACGATTTCCCTAGTCTTGAACTGACCCCAGGCTTCGTTGAAAGGAACCCACACCACTATGGAGGGGAAATTGTACGTGGCATCGATGATGGCCTTCCATTCAGTACGAAATATTTCTTCTGACTCAGGGGTTCTTTGCTTTTCTGTTTCGACACCGGTGATACCCGGCCTGCTGTCCCAGCGGTTGCCCATGTCGCCGCTCGGCATGTCCTGCCACACCAGTATCCCCAGTTTGTCGCAGTGATAGTACCAACGTGCAGGCTCGACTTTCACATGCTTGCGGATCATATTGAATCCCATCGCTTTTGTCTTCTCAATATCGAACCGCAGCGCCTCGTCTGTGGGCGCGGTGTAAAGGCCGTCCGGCCACCACCCCTGGTCGAGCGGACCGTACTGAAAAACAAACTTATTATTGAGCAGCATTCGTTTGATGCCATCGCTGTCCGTTCCTAAAGAAATCTTGCGCATACCAAAGTAGCTCTTGACCTCGTCTATCACTCTTCTTCCGCGCCGTACCTGAACGGTGAGATCGTAGAGGAAAGGCTGGTCGGGCGACCACAATTTTGCATTCGGAATACTGAGCACCGTTTCGGGTCCTGATACTGACTGTTCCGCAACTTTTTGCTGTCCGTCCCATGCTGCGACAATGATTTCGTCCTCTTGCTGAAGGTTAACCGTCTTCACTTGCACACTAAGACTCTGTGCATCAATGTTGGGTGTATTCCAAATCGATTCGATGTACGTGCGGGGTACCGCTTCGATCCACACCGTTTGCCATATGCCCGTTACTGGCGTATACCAGATGCTATGAGGATTCTTGACCTGCTTTCCCCTGGGTTGAGGTCCGTCATCGGATGGATCCCACACTGACACAATGATCTCGTGCGCACCAGAGCGCTTTAAATGCGGCGTGATGTCAAACGAAAACGGATCATACCCACCTTTGTGCGAGCCTACGGATACGCCGTTGACAAACACCTCGCATTGCCAGTCGACCGCTCCAAAATGCAGCAACACATTTTTCCCCCTGAAAGAAGACGGAAGCGTAAATGTGCGGCGATACCAAAGCTTGCTGTCCTTGCCGACGGTCTTGCCAACGCCTGAGAGGGCCGACTCAATGGCGAACGGAACAAGAATCTTCCCTTCATAAGCACCAGGCCGACCCGCGGTAGCAGGCTGGATCGCATAGTCCCAGAGACCGTTGAGATTTTGCCAGGTGTCGCGCACCATCTGCGGCCTGGGATATTCGGGCAGCGGGGTCTGTGAAGGATTGACCTGCTCTGCCCAAGGCGATGTTATTTTGTCACCAGTAATTTTCCAGTTCCCTTGTCCATAAGTCGCGCTAATTAAGAAACACAGGCAAAGGAGTAAACAGGTTTTGGGATGCATCATTGGAATTGGCTAATAATTGTACTGCGTGGATAATTTACGCGAAATATCTACGCAACAACACTAGGAAACAAAGGTGTGTGTTTTGTGTTTTTTCATATTTTCGTGAGACAACCAATCAACCAATCATGAACCTGAACAGCAAACACGTTCCCATTTGGGCATTGTCACTCGCAGTCCTGATGGCAGGATGCGGGAAATCCTCACAGGAGCAAACAGAGACGGCTTCCACCGACTCAACATCTGCACAGCCTGTGGCAATCTCTGAGCCCCTGGTAACACACATCTACACCGCCGATCCATCAGCCCATGTGTTCGATGGCAAGATCTACATCTACCCGTCACACGACATCGATGCGGGAACGCCGGAAAACGATATGGGCGATCACTTCGACATGCGTGACTACCACGTATTTTCGATGAGCAGCATCCCTGGTGAAGTGACGGATCACGGTGTTGCCCTGGATATCAAGGACATCCCGTGGGCAGGACGTCAACTATGGGCGCCCGATGCGGCACACAAGAATGGCAAGTACTATTTATACTTCCCGGCTAAAGACAAACAAGACATTTTCAGAATCGGTGTTGCAGTCAGCGACTCTCCAGCCGGCCCATTCAAAGCTGAACCCGAACCCATCAAGGGCAGCTACAGCATGGACCCTGCCGTATTCCAGGACGACGATGGAAAGTACTACATGTATTTCGGCGGAATCTGGGGTGGCCAGCTGCAACGGTGGGCCACTGGAGAATACGCGGGTCATGATGCCTCTAAGACCGACCTTCAGAAGGACGACGCTCCGGCAATCGGACCGCGTGTTGCCCGAATGAGCGACGATATGTTGAGCTTCGCTGAACCGGTGAGAGAGATCAGCATCGTCGACGCTGATGGCAAGCCGATACTGGGTGGCGATCACGACCGCCGTTTCTTCGAAGCATCATGGATGCATAAATACAACGGCACATATTACTTTTCGTACTCGACTGGTGATACGCACTATATTGTGTATGCGACGGGCGATAACCCTTACGGTCCGTTTACCTACCGTGGTGTGATTTTAAATCCTGTGATCGGTTGGACAAACCACCACTCGATTGTTGAGTTCAACGGAAAGTGGTACCTCTTCTATCACGACAGCAGCCTCTCCGGTGGAAAAACGCATCTGCGATGCATAAAGGTGACGGAGCTGACGCATAACCCGGACGGATCAATACAAACTATCAATCCCTATATCCAATAGGTCATTTAAGATCTTAACCGCAATGGCGCGATGACGGAAGGTTCGCAAAGTTCTTCACATCGTTGCGTTACTTCACGTCCTCGCGTCTTTCCGGTGAAAAATATAAGGGACAATTATGACTCCGGTATCTGACCTTGTCTAATACACGGTCACTTCCCCTTCCTTAAGAACATCCACCCAAGTAATCCAGCCAATACCGACGCCGAGAGTATCCCGATCTTGGCTTCGATGGCATGGTCTGTAGTGGTTCCAAAAGCCAGGGTCGTGATGAACAGCGACATGGTGAACCCAATGCCTCCCAGCATGCCGAGTCCGAGGATCGTCTTAGAGCCAACGCCCTCAGGTAGGTTTGCCCATTTGAGTTTTACGAACAGCCACGACATACCAAAGATGCCGAGCATCTTGCCCAGCAGCAATCCGAAGAAGACACCTATTGTCACAGGCGCCAACAGGTCATCCACCGAAATTCCCTTCAAGGATATTCCTGCATTTGCCAGCGCAAAGATGGGCATGACAATAAAGAGTGCTATGGGACGAAGGGCATGTTCCAAACGTTGCAGCGGCGTATCGGCTGAGCGGGTGAGGCTCTTTATCTTTTCGATCGCATGCACCTGTCCCGGTTCGAGAATAGACACGTCATTGGGCTGAACACTTTCAAACTCGGTCACGTACTGTCTCAGACTTGCAGCAAAGCTCGACTCCTTGATCTTTGTGCGTGCAGGTATCGCCAGCGCTGCGAGCACGCCGGCGACCGTCGCGTGCACTCCGGACAACAGGAACGCCAGCCACAAGCCTCCGATACCCAGCACACCGTAAAGAATTGTACTTCGGATACCGAGGTAATTCGCGGTGAGTAAAACCGCAAGGAACACCGCACCGATAACCAGGTTGGTAAGTGAAATATCCGAGGAATAATTGATTGCGATAACCAATACCGCACCGAGGTCGTCCGCAATGGCAAGCGTAGTTAGAAATATTCGGGCAGCATAGGGCACCCGATTACCCAGGATCGACAACACGGCAAGCGCAAAGGCAATGTCCGTGGCCATCGGAATACCCCATCCTTTCCCGCCCGGCGAATGGCTGTTAAGGCTGATATAAATCAACGCCGGAAGAACCATGCCTCCCAAGGCAGCGGCCAGGGGAAGCAGGGCATTACGAGGATTGGACAATTCGCCGCCAATAATTTCACGCTTCAACTCAAGGCCAACAACAAAGAAGAACATAGCCATCAAGCCGTCATTAATCCAATCGTGCAGCGATTCGGCAACTTCATATCCAGCAAATCCAATTGAAAATTCCAACGCCCAAAAGTCGTGATAAGCATCACTGAGTGGCGAATTGGAAAGAATCAGGGCGATAACGGTACAGATAAGCAGTACAATGCCGGAAGAAGATTCTTCCTGAATGAAATTCTGAAAAGGACGCAGGATTTTGTCAATCCGTTCGGCAGCCATGCTAGTGCATAATTGCCTTCAATTTAACCGGTTCCCCTGGGTTTTGAGTCATTTTGACGATTACAGCAGCCAATGACCGGTACAATAACATTAATATCAGTTTATAGTAGCCGGATCGATTATTAATCCTACCTTTGTCAATTATCATAACACTATTACATTTTAATGAACACAGGAACAGTAAAATTCTTTAATGAATCCAAAGGATTCGGATTTATTAAGGACGACCAAACAGGAAAAGAGTACTTCGTACACGCTTCCGGCCTTATTAATCCAATCAAGGAGAACGATGAGGTTACCTTCGAACTCAGAGAAGGTAAAAAGGGATTAAATGCAGTTAATGTTAAACTATCATAGTTGACATATCAGATCATTTAGTTTGCAAAACCCCGACGATGTCGGGGTTTTTTGTTTCTATTTCTATCTCCACAAAAAATTTCCGACCGCTTTTAAAACCCCGGCTTCTTTTGTACGTTTGTTTAACCAAATGGTTAAATCAAATGGTTAAAGAAGATATTGGGACCGAAAAACTCATTCTGGAGGCTGCAAAGCGCGTTTTTCACGAGCGGGGACTGGCCGGAGCGCGGATGCAGCAGATAGCCGACGAGGCCGGGATAAACAAGGCACTCCTCCATTACTACTTCCGGAACAAGGAGCAACTTTTTAAAGCGGTATTTGCGGAGGCTTTTGCCAGACTGATTCCTCAGATCAATGAGATTTTCGACGCTGACGAGCCGCTTTTTGACAAGATCCGGTCGTTTGCAGACCGCTATACCACCCTCCTGATGGAGAACCACTACCTGCCAGGGTTCATCATTCAGGAATTGAACAGCAATCCCAACTTCGCAGCTGAATACCTTACCCCAGAGCGGAGGCCAAACCCGCAAAAACTGCTCAGCCAGATCCAGCAGGAAGTTGAAGCCGGCAGAATCAGGCCCATTCAGCCCCACCAACTCGTAATAAGTCTGCTGGGATTATGTCTTTTCCCCTTCATCGCCGCGGAAATGATCCGGCATGTGACCGGTATGTCGAAGGAGCAATACATGCTTTTTCTTGAAGAGCGCAAGAAACACATTCCCGAATTCGTCATTAATGCCATAAAGCCGTGAGAACCTTACGCCATCATCGTGTCCCTCTGCTGCTGGTCGTCACGTTCATGACCGTCGCCGCATCATTACAAGCACAAGACTCGCTGGGACTTCAGGAATGTTACCAACTCCTCGAGCAGAACTACCCGCTCGTGAGGCAAAAGACGGCCCTCGCCCAGCGCGCGGACCTCACCCAGGAAGCGATACGAAAGAAATTTCTGCCTTCAGTTAATCTGAATGCGCAGGCCACGTGGCAATCCGACGTACCTCACGTACCTGTCGCTCCACCAGGCAGCGACATTCCAATGCCGAATAAGGATCAGTACCGCGCGACGCTTGATGTGAGTCAGCTGCTTTACGATGGCGGCGCCGTGCGGAATTCCATCGACGCGGAAAACCTGAACACTCAGGCAGAACAGCAACAGGTCGACGTCGCCATTCATCAGGTGAAGCGCCGCGTAAACCAGGCATACTTTACGGTACTCCTTCTGCAGGAAACTGAAAAACTCCTCGAACTGGCCGAACAAAATTTGGCAACGCAGCTGCGCGAAGTGCGATCAGCCATTCGAAACGGAACCGCCATTCCTTCCACGGCCGATGTCCTTCAGGCAGGGATTCTGCAAACCCGACAACAGCGCTTTGAGAATCGCGCCGATCGCGAAACAGCATTGCAAACACTCGGCGATCTCATCGGCGTCAAGATCGATACGAGTACGATCCTGCAACATCCCGAGGTCGAAGTGAGCTACGACAGACCCCTCACCAGACCAGAGCTCAGTCTTTACCATGCGCAACAGCAATACATAGACGCATCGTCACGGATCATGGGCACGACCAACGCGCCGAAAGTTTCTCTCTTTGCACAGGGTGGATATGGGAATCCGGGTCTTAATCTTCTCGACAATACCTTCCAGCCGTTCTTCATGGGTGGAATTCGGTTGTCGTGGACAATATTCGACTGGAACATAACAAGAGACCAGCGACAGGCGCACCTCATCCGAAAAGAACTCATCGATGCGGAGCGTGATGCGTTTGAACTGAACACGAACACAGAGCTCAAAAGGCAACGCGCTGAAATCCAAAAGCTCATCCAGCTGCTGCGCACGGATGACGAGATCATCACACTACGGACACGCGTAGCACGAACAGCACGCACGCAACTGCAGAACGGAACGATCACGGCATCGGAATACCTCATCGAAGAAAACGCACTCAATGAAAGCCTGATCAGTCGCTCCGTACACGAAATCCGACTGCTGCAGGCCCGGGCAGATTACAAAATCCTACAGGGCAATACCGAATTATAGACTTTCAAAGAACTATTATGAATACCCACGCAAACCTTTTGATTGGCCTCATTGCCGCAATCCTGCTTCTGACTTCGTGCTCCAACGACAATGGCAAGGCCGATGGATATGGAAACTTCGAAGCCACCGAAATCACGGTATCAGCAGAGGGAACTGGCAAGCTGATGAGTTTCAATCTCGAAGAAGGCGACCGCCTCACCGATGGTCAGGTCATAGGCTATATCGACACGATCCAGCTGTCGTTGAAAAAAGCGCAGCTTCAGGCATCGCGCCAAAAAATACTGGCTAGCTCATCGAGTGTCCTCTCTCAGATCGGCGTTTACCGCGAGCAGGAACGCACGCTGACTGTCGAAAGAGATCGGATACTCCGTTTGATGAAAGACAGCGCAGCTACGCAGCGACAACTCGACGACGTGGAAGGCAGGCTAAGCGTACTGCAGCGTCAGATCGCCAGCGTGCGTGCGCAAAACGCATCGGTGCTGTCTGAACTGGAAAGTCTCGAGGCGCAACTCGCGCAACTCGACGATCAAATCAAGAAATGCATTATCAGGAATCCGCAAGCCGGCACAGTGTTAATCAAATACGCCGAACCCGGTGAAGTAACTGCATTTGGTAAGCCGCTGTACAGAATCGGAAAGCTGGATGAGATGATCCTTAGGGTCTATGTTAGCGAAACGCAGCTCCCCTCCCTCACCATCAGTAAAGAGGTCGACGTGCGCATTGACGACGCCGAAAGCATGCGAACGCTGCCCGGCACGATCACGTGGATCTCTTCCAGCGCTGAATTCACACCAAAGGTAATCCAAACCAAAGAAGAACGGGTTAACCTGGTGTATGCAGTAAAAGTGTCGGTGAAGAATGACGGTGCGTTGAAGATTGGAATGCCGGGGGAGATGTGGATCAGGTAGGTGTTGAAGTGTTGAAGTGTTGATGTGTTGATGTTGGTGAGTGCTACTTGAAAGGACACTGCCTTAAATAGAATACAAACATGAAAATCAAAGTCGAAAACATCTCAAAATCATTCGGCCAGGTTCAGGCGCTGGATAGGGTGACGTTTGACGTTAAGGCGGGTGAGCTGTTTGGGCTGATAGGACCGGATGGTGGTGGAAAGACGACACTGTTCAGAATACTAACGACGCTCATGCTTCCGGATTCGGGGCGTGCAACGGTAGCAGGATATCCAATCGCGAACTATCGGGCGATAAGGCGTTCTGTTGGATACATGCCCGGACGGTTCTCTCTTTATCCCGATCTTTCTGTGGAGGAGAATCTGAAATTCTTTGCTTCGATATTCGGCACAACCGTCGAAGCAAACTACGAACTGATACGAGATATCTACGTTCAGATCGAGCCTTTCAGAAATCGCCGTGCCGGTGCACTCTCAGGAGGAATGAAACAAAAGCTTGCACTGTGCTGCGCGCTCATCCACAGACCACAAGTGCTGCTTCTCGATGAGCCTACTACGGGTGTAGACCCTGTTTCGCGAAAAGAATTCTGGGAAATGCTGGGTCGCTTGCGGCAGAACGGGATGGCGATATTCGTCTCGACGGCTTACATGGATGAGGCTTCCCTGTGCGATCGCGTGGCGCTGATTCATCAGGGAAAAATCCTGACAACAAACACTCCCACAAACATCACGGCCACGTTTGGCCGCCCTCTGTTCGCCATCAGATCGAGGAACGTTTATGAAGTAACGCGCGACATTGAAGCGTATGCCTTTACAAGAACTATTTATCCCTTCGGTGAGCACCTCCACTATACAGACAAACGCGAAATGCCGGATACCAATGAACTCCACGATTTTCTCCGCGACAAAGGACATCGCGATATCGAACTGACGACGATACAACCGACGATCGAGGATGCTTTCATGGAACTCGCGGAAACACAATCATAATTCCTAAGCAATGCTTTCTTCCGAGCCCATAATATCCGTAGAAAAGCTAACGAAGAAGTTTGGCGACTTTACCGCCGTCAATGCCATAAGCTTCAAGGTAGTGAAGGGAGAAATCTTCGGCTTTCTCGGCGCCAACGGTGCAGGGAAAACGACAGCCATGAAGATTCTGGTCGGCATTAGTCGCCCAACTTCCGGAAACGCCAGCGTCGCCGGCTTCGACATCTACACGCAAACCGAACAGATTAAGAAAAGCATTGGCTACATGAGCCAGCGGTTTTCACTGTATAACGATCTTACCATCAAGGAAAACATCGAGTTCTTTGGAGGCATTTACGGACTTACCAATCGACAGATCCGGGAAAAAAGCGAAGCGCTGGTTGAGAAACTTGGCTTGCAGGATAAGTTCACGCGGCCTATCAGCGACCTTCCACTTGGATGGAAACAAAAGCTAGCCTTCTCGGTGGCGTTGCTGCACGATCCGAAGATCATATTTCTCGACGAACCAACGGGCGGAGTAGATCCCGTCACCCGTCGCATGTTCTGGAACATGATCTACGAGGCTGCCTATCGGGGTGTTACCATTTTCGTCACCACACACTACATGGACGAAGCAGAGTATTGCAATCGCGTTTCTATGATGGTGGATGGCAGGATTGAGGCGCTGGATTCACCCACACGGTTAAAAGAAAAGTATGGCGTGAATTCGATGAACGACGTATTCGTGAGACTCGCAAGAAATCAAGACAAGGCAAAGGTGCAATGAAAGGATTTATCATCAAGGAGTTCTTCCACATCTTCCGCGACCGGCGATCGCTGATCATACTCTTCGGCATGCCCATCGTGCAGATTTTGCTGTTTGGTTTTGCCATCACGAACGAGATCCGGAATGTTAACATTGCGATTCTCGATAAGGCACACGACACATCCTCTGAACGAATCATTGAAAAGATGTTTGCTTCAGGATACTTCGTGATGAACGGCTACCTGGAGACTGAGGACGAAATCGAGCCCATATTCCAAAAAGGAAAGATAAAAGCTATTATCGTGTTCGGACCCGATCTCGATAAAAACCTGGCTTCAGGTGGCACCGCGCCCATTCAGATCATAGCCGATGCCACCGACCCAAACACGGCAAACACTATCGCCAACTATGCCGCTTCCATTGTAAGAGACTACCAGGAGGAAATTAACCCTGACGTCACCTTGCCTCTACAAATTGTTCCCGAGGTACGGATGCTGTACAACCCGGAACTGAAGGGGGTGTTCATGTTTATTCCGGGGACCATGACCGTGATCCTCATGCTGGTTTCTGCTATGATGACATCGATATCCATCGCACGGGAAAAAGAAATGGGTACTATGGAAGTACTTCTCGTGTCGCCATTGAAACCTGTGCAGGTCGTTGCGGGCAAGGTCCTCCCCTACATCCTGCTGTCGTCCATCAACGCCACGGTCATTCTTCTCCTGGGGTACTTTGTCTTTAAGATGCCCATGCAGGGAAGCCTTCTGGCGCTGATGGCAACTACGCTGTTGTTTATCATCACAACACTGTCGCTTGGTATTCTTATTTCTACGGTAGCTCACACTCAGCAAATGGCGATGATGATGTCGCTTATGGGTTTGATGCTTCCGACCATAATGTTGTCCGGTTTTGTCTTCCCTGTTGACAGCATGCCCTGGCCGCTTCAGGTAATCAGCAATATTATCCCGGCGAAATGGTTTATTCTGATCCTGAAGGGCCTCATGCTGAAAGGTGTAAGCATCACCTATCTGTGGAAGGAGGTTTTGATCCTGGCATTCATGACCCTCGCCCTGATCGGCCTGAGCGTAAAGAAGTATGCGATCCGTCTGGCCTGACCCGGTATGAAAACGACTTATCACCTGCTCAAAAAAGAATTCCGGCAAATCTTCCGCAATCGCGCCATGTTGCCAATCATTTTCGTCATGCCCGTGGTGCAGTTGCTGGTACTTTCCTTTGCAGCGACATTCGAGGTAAAGAATATTAGTCTGCACGTTGTAGACAATGACCAGTCGTCATACTCCCGGGAACTCACCCGAAAATTTCTGGTCTCGGATCATTTCAAACTTACCGGAGTTTCCTTTTCAAGCGACCAGGCGCTGGACGATATGCAGCGGCACAACACTGATGTCATACTGCATATTCCACAACATTTTGAACGTGACCTGGTGCGCGACCAACAGGCGCAGCTCATGTTGTCCATCAACGCAATTGACGGGGCAGCCGCCGCAGTGGAAAACGTATATGCAACGTCGATAATCCAGGACTTCAACCAGAACATCCGCATACGAATGGCGGATGAGATTTCACCTTCCCGTCAGCCGAAAGTCTTTTCCGTTACGCAGTCGTTCTGGTTTAATCCTGAACTCGACTATAAAACCTTCATGGTTCCAGGCATTCTGGTATTGCTCGTCACGATGATTGCCATCTTCCTTGCGGGGATGAACATCGTGCGGGAAAAGGAAATCGGGACGTTGGAGCAGATCAATGTCACGCCAATAAAGAAGCATCAGTTCATTATCGGAAAGCTGCTCCCCTTCTGGATTCTGGCGCTCGTGGAACTGGGTTTTGGTTTGGCGATGTGCTGGTTCATATTCGGAATAGGCGTTGCGGGAAGTATTTGGGTAATCTTTCTCTTTGCCGCAGTGTACCTGCTTGTGGTACTGGGAATCGGCTTCTTCATCTCCAACTTTACCCACACCCAACAGCAGGCGATGTTTCTCTCATGGTTTTTCATGGTGATCTTTATCCTGATGAGCGGGTTGTTCACACCCATCGACAGCATGCCACATTGGGCGCAGGTGATAACGGAGTTTAACCCCGTGCGATACTTTGTCGAGGTGATGCGTATGGTGATGCTGAAAGGGGCAGAACTGTCCGACATTCTTCCCCAACTTACCAGGCTCTTCATTTACGCCCTGATCATGAACGGCCTGGCGGTCGCAGGGTACCGCAAGGTGGCCTGACACTTATACCAAAACGGGCGGTCGCCTCAGCAGGTACTCCGCCAACTCCGGTGGTCCGGTAAAGTGTTTGCCCATGAAGTCGTCCATTTCGCCAAGAGTTTCCTCCGATAGCAGCGACGCGATTTCATCCATGGCCTCAAGGGAAATGGCAAACGGCATGTCGTGCACAACCAATTTCCTTCCGATGCATTGTGCCACAATTTGATATTCAGGTGCTGTGGCGATAGGTGTGTCTTTGATGAGGCAGTGTGCAACCCATTCGTCGACGGGCGCGTCGTGAAGTTTTTCACGTCGCGCGTCGAACCTTCCGTGTTGTGCAAAATATTCCGCCATGCGTTGACGGGATGTTGCACTTAACGCAGCATTGAGCGCAGCTGCACACGAGAGGCAAAGCGCGTATTCAAAAATGATTTCGCTCGTGCCGAGTTCGGGAAATTGTCGTACCGACTTTTCTACAAAATAGGGGAAACCTTCACTCAGCAGGTAGCTGTTGCAAACCATGCACCGCTCATGCGGCCCGCCTGTATCAGACGAGAAAAGAAAGTCGGGAATATCAATTTCTTTTTGCATCACCCAATCTTACCAAGTTCTCCGCTAAGATAGGCAACAACGGGAAGAACTTATCGATGCGGTCAGGGAAGAATTACCTCCTTGTCGCGTACGCGCTCATCGTGCACCATATGTCCGTTGTGCTTAGACGGTGTCGTAGCAACTTTGGTAGCAATAATTCTGCCCCATTTGATGCGGCCCCATACGCGCTCGTGCACGTAATAAATGAGAACCTTGGTGATGAGCTCAAATCCACCAATAGCAAAAGCGTTAACCCATACTCCGGTGACGAAATAGGAAATTATGATCGTGTCCATGGTGCCGAAACAGCGCCATGAGATGCCCTTAACTAAACTCCGGGCGTGGGTAGGCCCTACACCGTGAATGCGGCCAAAGGGTATGACATTCCACATGCGCTCGTGACAGTAATACAGCGCAATCTTCGTCATCACCTCCACCAAACCAATCTTGATCGCAGCTGAGAAAGTCCCGGTCACGATATACGCCAGCAGAATGGTGTCCATCGTGGCCGTTATGCGCCAGGTAACGCCCTTAGTAACACTCCTCCAATGGGAGTCCGTCATGAAAACACTACCAGTCTGCTTGGTGGATTGCATGGGTGCAAAGAAAACGAATAAAATTTAGATAATCTATATAATTAGTAGACTTTTAAGGAACCCGCTGAGGATGAGGTGTGTGCGAATTCTTCTACTTACTGGAAAGCGGGGAGTACAGGCTCTTCATCAGCTCATTTTGTGCTTTCATGATCTGGTCCAGGGGAAGACCCAAATCCTTGTGATAAAGCTTGTAAATGAGCTGCCATTCCTTCTTGTCCATAAAGCCGTCCGCGTTGGCTATAATACACATCCAGGCAATGCATCGGATTTGAAGGGTCGTATCAAGACGCTTGAGCCCAGCCACAATCTCTTTGTAAATGGCGTCAGGCGTTTTCCCGTCCAGGGCGGCGACCTCCTTATTGAACCCCGACTCAGAAAAGCCTTCATGGCGGACCATTTGTCGGCCAATGGACACTTCACGCTCACTGGTCTGGGTATCCGCATGGATCAGAACATAGTAAAGCTTGGCAAGAACCGACATGTGCTTCATGGCAATAGCATGTAATAATTATTATCCTTTTCAAAACAATGCCAAGGTTAAAACCCGGCAAAAAACAAAAAATCAGCTGTTGGAGGTCTACAGGCAATCCCAATTCTGAATCCCTTTTCCAATTCTGGAAAAGAGCCAGTTCACCACGAAGTCAGATTTTTACCCGTTTTTGTCAAAAATAAGATGCCGGAAGGAGAATTCTTACAGGAGAGGCAGATTTGATTGGGGGAAGGCTCGATCACAAATCTCTGTAATCGAGCGCTTTGCAAGGCAGGTTACATGGCAGCAAAAGGATGCGACATCCGTTGTAAGGTTTCTGGGGCGACGGGCCCAACTTTGGGGCAACAAATCAATTGGACCGGAGTGCCAGTAATCTTATGAGCCTGCAAACCATCATATTGTTATCCTGCGCATTTGCGGCAATTGGTTTGGTCGTGTTTATAGTTGGTGTAATCAGTCACCGCAGGAGCCTGGATGAAGGAAAGCATAATGGGTAGTGCCATTATGCTTTCTCACCGGGCTTGACTCACTTTGACAGTTCGTAAGCAACAACCTTATTGGCGGAAAAAGCAGGAACCAGGAGCAGGTTCTGTTCAGGAATGTATTCTATGTCGGCTGCATTAGCGCCGGATTCGCGCGTATCCAGCAGAAGGTGCTTGCTTCCATCTGCATTAACCAGATGAACCATGCCATCCCAGGTAGACACCAGATAGGCGCCGTCGCCAACGGGCTCGATGCCATCAGGGTGCTCAATGCCTTCTGCCTTGACAGTCGTCTCCTGGCTCTGCAGGTCGATCGCGTTGAGGGTGCCGGCAGCCCAGCTGGCCATCAGGAGCGTACCGCCATCAGCCAGCAGACCGTTAGGACCATCAACTCCCTGCATCCAGACTGTTGCCTCTTCCCCGCTGATCTTCACAATAAAGCCGGCATTCGAATCGCTGGCGTAGACATCGCCATTGGCCGCAACGGTGACGTCGTTGAGGAACGAAGCGCCCTCAATAGGGTAAGACTTGACAATTTTTCCTGCGTCCACATCGATCTCAACGATCTTGTCGATGTCAGTAACGAACAACCTGTTGCCCCGAATGCCCATTCCCTTAGGCGCATCGAGACCCGTAACCCAGGCAGGATCTGTGACTGTACCATCAAGACTTACACGCGCGATGGAGCCGTTGCCGTCCTTCTGGTCGGGAACACCATTGATGTTCGAAACGTACAGAACATTTCGGTCCGCGTCATAAAGCACCGACTCGCAGGTCGTCAACACAGTGTCGGTTTCCCACTTCTGGGTTAACGCAGGTGCGGCAGGGGTGTCCTGCTCAACAGCCTCAGCACTTTCCTTTTTTGAGTTCCTGCAACTGAACACCAGGAACGAGATGGCGAAAAGAACAAACAAGAGGTTTTTCATGTGAATGGTTGGTTGTTGGATCAAACGTCGCTAAGATACAAAACGAATCGGCGTACCTCGATCGATTTGTACGTTGCAACACACCGTATACAAAAAAATTATTACTCTGGCGCCTGCAATTTTTTCTACAGACCTGCCCGATCCGCAAAATCAGCTTGCTTCGGCCTTTCTTAACGCTGGAGCTAGGTGTTTTCACCTATGAAAATTGTATAAAAGTACTAATCGGCAATCGCGTGACGACAGGCCACGTGATTGCGGATGCCACCCGAAATTTCAACCTTGCGGATACCGGACTACCGGCATGCCGTTTTCTGTCTACCAACCCAAAAAAGACACTCTCATGAACGTAAAGGAAGCACAGATCGGCAGTGCTGTCGCCTTCCACAGGATCGAGATTGAATTGCACACCGGCAGCCGACTCAATTACCTGATCTCCCCCGAGGTTCGAGATTGGATGGAAGAGTGGGTGGCTGCAGGTCCGTTCGACTCTGTCCCGGCGGCTGACTGCTTTCTCATTTTCCTGGCGGCGCCAGGCCGCACTGTGTTCGTCCGGATGTACGACATCCGAAAGGTCACTATTCACCGCACCACAACGAGAGCCATTATTGGAATTACCCCCCGAGGTATGCCCCCACCACCCGGCCTTGGTGCGCCGGTTGTGCTGCGACTCAGGGATCGTGGAAAAACACTCATATTCCATCGGCTTGATCGGAAGCACAGCCTGATCGAAATCAACGAAGTAAACCTGTGGCAGCCCTTTTTCTTCAAGTCGGGGTTCCTGCACTTCCAGGAACTGAACGGCGCCAGCCACTACATCCCCGTCGGGAGCATTACTACGCTTGAAATCGACAGTCAGCTAGTGACGCCATCAGACCCCTGGCCGATCAAGAATCCGCAGCGTCAAGATTAAGCTGCGGCGCATTGCTTTAGCGACATTTATCCGTAAATTATGGAACACCTCGCCGGTCGCCTGACTACTGTAGTTTGATGGGATCTTCCATTTAAACTTCAATATGTCATGATCGACCAACTAAAAAAGCTTGTAGAGAATTACGCAGGCGACGCGGTCATCCGCAACTCGGAAGTTCCGGATGAAAAGAATGCCGAAGCTATCGAAGCAATCTCGTCCGGGATTGAAGAAGGACTGCAAAATGAAGTACGGCAAGGAAAGTATGAAGGGTTCCTTTCTATGTTTCAACAGGGAGGACTGCAATCCATGTCTTCAAATCCGGCCGTCTCAGGTATCATGAACAGTGTGGTCGGGAATCTTTCTTCCCGGCTTGGCCTTTCACCGCAAGTGTCACAATCCATCGCCACCAGTCTCATTCCGATGGTGATGAACGGCCTCGTGAACAAAACCAACGACCCGAACGACAACGACTTCGACCTGCAGGACATGCTCCGATCATTTTCCGGCAAGGAAGGACTCAACGTAAGTGAGATTCTCGGAAAATTCACAGGCGGATCGAAAGCCGGTGGCGGTGTTGGCGACATGCTCGGAAAAATGTTTGGCAACAAGTAGCTCCTACGTCGAAAATCAACCCAACACTTTGGAATAGGGATCCTCGGATGGAATGTGTGTTACCTTGATGTCGCCGACGATCGGCTTCAGCCATGGTGCGACCCATTCCATTCCGGGCTCCTCACTCAACACGTGTCCCAGCACAATGAGTGACGTCTTCATGCCCATGGCGCGCGCATCGCGGATATACTCCGTGGTTTCCCACTCATTTACCTCACCACATATCAGTAAGTCGGGCTTTTCCCGCTTCATCATAGAAAGGTGGGCTCTGCCTCCCCAGGCACCGGGCATGACTGCAACCCTGCGGCACAAGTGACCCGGTTCACCAACGACTTTTACTGCGTGAATGCCCAGCCGCTCATTGGCGCGACGGATAATATCTTCAAGAGGTGTCTCGGGAAGTGTCACGAGAACTGACGACTCAACATAATGCTGCTCCCATCCCATCTTCTGCAATACTCCCATGTATACACCATCAGGACGATGACGGTGTAGATAATCATGAAAACGCCACACCGCAATGCCATGCTCGCGTAACAGGTTAATCTTGTACCTGTACACGTCGTCGTCATTGAGAAACTCGGTTTCGTCCATGTGATTGTAAAACGTGGGCTCATGCGCAATAATAAAGTTTGAATTCAGCGCAGCGCATTTCTTAATTACATCTACTGTTGCAAACATCGTGGTCACAATGCCTTTCACAGGCTGATCAGGGTTTCCGGCCTTAATGGTGTCAACCGTCTGTGAAAGGGCGCCACCAGGAATCTTCGCAATGATGCGGTCAATCACCTGCTGTACTGTCAGCGGCGTTCTTTGCGCTCTTGCAGAAAAAGGCACTGCCGGTACCATAGCGGCACCGACGACGCCCGCCATCGTACCGATAAACTTTCGGCGATGCATACCTGTCGATTTCAAACGATTCATAGTAATGCCTGATGATTTAGAAGGAAGTTGGGCAATAAACGAGGGTTAGCAGCTTTTAACCAGTTCCGTGGGGTGGTCATATCAGCAAAATAGTACTTCCCCGCGAACATCCCCTTGACTTTTCCCTGGCCGGTCCCGCAAGATTTTGTGGCCTCCGGACAACCCTAAGGCCATTTTTCCACTAAAGGTTGAAAACAAGCTCCCACTTTTCGATTTTAGGTAAGGACAATCCCCATGAACCGCCACCCCCTAATCGGCCAGGTCGTCACAACCGGATTATGCATCCTAACCCTGGGAGGGTTCCTTATTGATCCATCTGCGGCCAATGCCCAGAACTGGTCCATCGCTTTTGACGGCGTCGGAACGTTTTCATCTCCCCGCGTGACGGACCTAAACGGTGACGGGGTCGGCGATGTAATCGTGGGCGCTGGTCGTGAAGAATTTCAATGGTGTGATTCGGCTGTCGTCGCACTTGACGGACGCAATGGGCGTATGCTCTGGAGGGTAAAATCCATAGACCAAATCTTCGGATCGGCAGCGCTTAACGACCTCAACGGTGATGGCGTAATGGACGTCATCATTGGAGGACGTTCCGCAGAGTTAAAAGCTATCAACGGCGCCACGGGTAAGCTCATTTGGAAATTCAACAAGCGCAAGGGTGCTAAAAAGTGGTACAACTTTTACAATCCCCAATTCATCAAGGATCAGGATGGCGACGGTATGGAAGACATTCTGATCTCCAACGGAGGGGATGTGCTGGCGGCACCGTACGATCCAAATCGTCCGCCAGGAAATCTTGTCGTGCTCAGCTCGCGCGATGGATCGTTGCTGGCAAAAGCTCAGATGCCCGACGGGAAAGAGACCTATATGTCGGTTGCTGCGCTCCCGCTCCCTGACTCCGATGATTATATGATCGCATTTGGAACGGGCGGGGAAACCATCGGTGGCAACCTCTTCGTTTGCAAGCTGTCGGATGTGTTGCGCGGTGATCTGTCCGGCGCGCGTCATCTTGATTCGAGCGCAACCAAAGGCTACATCGGTCCCCCGGTCTGGATTGACATCACTGGCGATGGGCATCACGATCTGGTCGCCAACGCTGTTGAGGGAAAATTACTAGCCTTTGACGGTGTGACATTCGAACCGATATGGTCGGTTAAAGTTCCGAATACGGAAGCATACAGTTCTATAGCACCGGGCTATTTCACAGGAGATGAAGTACCGGACTTCTTTGTGTCGTATGCCATCGGCGTGTGGCCGAACCTCGAGTGGAGTAAACAGATTATGGTGAACGGCGCAACGGGCAAGATAGAATACGTCGATTCGCTAGGATACTACCAGACAAGTACCCCAGTAGTTGTCGACATTGACAATGACGGCTACGAAGAGGCGATCCTGAGTGTCAATAGTCACGTTTACGACGAAGCCAATCGAAGAACGCTTCAGAACCTGCTTGTGGTAATCGACTTCCGAACTCACAACGTCACCCAACTAACGGATCGGGCTATTGGAGCCAATATTTCCTCAACGCCCTGGATCGGGGATATGGATGGCGATGGTTTGCTTGACGTGGTATACGTGCACGGCACCAACCCGAATAAATCCTACACCTTTGACGGTATGAGGGTTACTCGGGTCGCGACCGGCATCCCCATTCGGTCTCCCATAAGGTGGGGATCCTACATGGGCAGCCGGTATGACGGCATTTATTCGATGGCACAACCCCTGGCCGGCAAAGCGACACCCTAAACGGGCCGGGGAAGTGACCAAAGGTTTCTACCGTCGGCAGAAAATCCCTATATTCGATCAATCGTGGGAGCCAACACTGCCAGTATGGCCTTTCGGATCGCAATTTTGGCCATTTTCCTGCTGTCCGCATGCCGGGCGGACAAAATCGCCTGCCCTGAAATAACAGTTGTCAAGCTTAAAACCTCGAAAGCTCGCCCCGGTAAGGTCAAGAAAGAGGCCGAAGAAGAGAAGCTTTCTGCATCAAATCGGTACCGTCCCTCCGACTTCAAACGGCGCACCGACCTGAAAAAGGCTGAGGATGTGGATGAATGGGATTGCCCCGAACCCGGCAAAGTGCAAAAGGTTGCACGCGAGCAGAAGAAGCGGATGGAAAAGCAGCTGAAAGCTGAGCAAAAAAAGCGGAGAGAATTCGATACGCTTTCAGTATTCCCGTCCGTTAGTCGATAGTCGTTTCTGATTCGATATCCCTGAGTTCAAGGATTTTTTTCCGCTGATACTCCACTGTAGACTTCATCTTCTCCAGCTTCGACCGCGCGGAATTCAGTTTTGCGCGGGCTTCCTTGAGCTGGTCGTTCTTTCGGCGCAGACGCGTCTGCAAGTCCTCCAGTAAGCTGATCAGGTACTCCTTCTCGAACTGTTCAAAATTCACTTTCTTCATCTACCCCCGATATTTCTTTATCCCTGTCAACAAAAATTTTCCACCGTACGTTTCCTGCCTTCCGAAATCTGTTGACCGAATCCGATCGAACACTGTTCAAAGACGGACTATGCTATCGTTTTTTCACACTACGATACAACGCAGATCAACGAAATAATCAGTAGAAATGTTATACACATTGTACATTTTCCGGACAGACGGACGTTGATTTCCGTTAGTGGTGAATCAGCGTCGTTTACGCACACGATTACGCACTGAAGTAAACACAACGGTTATGCCAATTGTCCAACTTTACACTACCAATCGTCCAATACCTTCTCACAAAGCATGACACCACAGGATAGTCCACACACGATCGCACAATAAAAAAGAAAGGCATCCACCAGGATGCCTTCCCCATTTTTCGTGATTCGATATTACATACTTCTTACTTCGTCGCAGCAGCGAAGCGCGATGCTACTTCCTGCCAGTTGATTACATTCCAGAAGGCAGCGATGTAATCAGGGCGACGATTCTGGTAGTTGAGATAATAGGCATGCTCCCATACGTCGAGACCGAGTACAGGAGTTCCCTTTGTTTCGACAACATCCATGAGAGGATTATCCTGATTAGGTGTGGACGTTACTGCCAGTTTCTTGTTGCCATCCACGATCAACCACGCCCAGCCTGAACCGAAGCGGGTAGCAGCTGCGTCTGAAAACTTTGTCTTGAATTCATCAAAGCTTCCGAACGTACTATTGATCGCATCAGCGAGTGCTCCACTTGGAGTGCCTCCGCCATCGGGACCCATGATGGTCCAGAATAAACTGTGATTGTAATGACCACCCCCGTTGTTGCGAACGGCGACGGGATATTTTGAAACGTTCCGACAGATTTCTTCTATGCTGAGGTTTTCGGCGTCGGTTCCGGCGATGGCTTTGTTGAGATTGGTAACATAGGCGTTATGGTGTTTGCCATGGTGGATCTCCATGGTTCGGGCGTCAATGTGAGGTTCAAGTGCGTTGAAGGCATAGGGGAGATTGGGAAGTGTAAAAGCCATAGCAAAGTATTTTTTTAGTTTAACATGAAAGAAGGACCCGACATCACGGCTGCGCGTCGGGCTGTCAAATATACAACCATAAAGGAAGGGAGAAAATTCAGGTCAGGGAACGATTGACAACAATCTCCGATACTGTGTCAACTATTTCTCAGTTGCCGGAAGAATGTATCGATGAGGTTCTTGCTTTCTTCTGCCATAACGCCCTTAATCACTTTAGTCCTGGGATGAAGCAAGGGGGTTCCTGTCAACGAATAGCCTCTCTGAGGATCGTTTGCCCCATAGACCAGCCGCCCGAGTTGCACCCAATACAATGCGCCAGCACACATCACGCAGGGTTCCAGCGTTACGAACAGTGTACATTCGTTGAGGTATTTTGAACCCAGGTAGTTCGAGGCAGACGTGACGGCCAGCATCTCCGCATGGGCCGTAGCATCGGTGAGCCGCTCGGTCTGGTTATGCGACCGCGCGATGATTCGATTGCCGATCGCTATGACTGCTCCCACCGGAACCTCTCCCGCCTCGAGCGCCTTGCCCGCTTCCTTGAGCGCTTCCTTCATGAAATACTGGTCGGTGTAGAGGTCCATATCGTGGCCTACTTTACGCGGATGTTTTCCATGATCCGCAGGGCCGTCTGTTGCCACGCATCTTTCATTCGCCTGGGACAATGAAACGAAAAAACGAGTGTGCGACCCGGCTGTACGAGGTACTGTATATAAGAGTAACCCATGATCGGCGCCTCCTGACCAAGCTCTTTGGGATTACCCCGAACAGTGGACTCAAACTCGAAATAGATGAAACGCTGGCCGCGGATCTCGCGGATACCTTCGCTTATCATCGATACACGGTCGAATGTGTTTAATATGGAAGCCTTGAAGAAGCGGCTCGCCAGCTCCACGTTCGCATCGGGCCATTGAGTAGCAGAGACATTTACGCTGAGATCCGCCAGTCGGTCCTCATTCGTGAAAGCCGCAATTGGTGCCCGGACGGACGGATACCGTTGAGTAAAATCGAGCTCATCCATCGGACGCCACCCCACCGGCACCAGGATTGAGATATCATCCGAGATACGGGTGCGCTTCAGTTTGGGTTCGTCAAAAGACAACAACGCACCGACAATAAAAAAGAGGGCCAGGCCTCGCATAACACTTTTGCTATTTAAACTATTATTAACTTCGCGCCGGAACTCGCGTTATTAAGAATTCAAAATTAATCATTTCTCACATGCTGCGAACGCATACCTGCGGAGAACTCAGAATCGGCGATGTAAACCGAAACGTAACACTTGCAGGCTGGGTACAACGCCTGCGCGATAAGGGAAGCCTCCTCTGGATTGATCTCCGCGACCGGTATGGCATCACACAGCTGGTATTCGACGAAACCAACACACCCCAGGAACTGATGGAACAGGCCCGAAAGCTTGGACGCGAATACGTTATCCAGGCCGAAGGTACTGTAGTAGAACGCGTTTCCAAAAACGATCGTATACCAACAGGCGACATTGAACTTCGCGTAACGAAACTTACGGTCCTTAACCCTTCACGTGTACCGCCCTTTACAATTGAAGACGATACAGACGGGGGCGACGACCTTCGGATGAAGTATCGTTACCTCGACTTGCGCCGGACACCGGTACGCAACAATCTGATGCTGCGTCATAGGCTTGCAAGGGAAACGCGTGCCTATCTCGACAGCCAGAACTTTATCGAGGTTGAGACGCCTGTACTTATTAAGTCGACACCGGAAGGCGCGCGCGATTTTGTAGTGCCTTCACGTATACACCGCGGTGAATTCTATGCGCTGCCTCAATCACCCCAAACATTCAAGCAACTGCTGATGGTGTCGGGGTTCGACCGCTATTATCAGATTGTGAAATGCTTTCGCGATGAGGACCTTCGCGCTGACCGCCAACCGGAATTCACGCAGATCGACTGCGAGATGGCGTTTGTAACACAGGATGATATTCTTTCTTTGTTTGAAGGTCTCATCAAGCACCTTTTCAAAACAGTAAAAGAAATAGAACTTCCTGAAGTACCTCGCATGAGCTACGAAGACGCCATGCGCCAGTACGGATCGGACAAGCCGGACACCCGCTTCGATATGAAGTTTGTCGAGTTTACCGATCTCGCAAAGGGTAAAGGCTTCCAGGTTTTCGACAACGCAGAAATCGTCGTTGGCATTTGCGCGAAAGGTTGTGCCGAGTACACGCGCAAGCAGCTTGACGAACTCACCGATTACGTACGACGTCCGCAAGTGGGAGCAAAAGGGTTGATCTACGTCCAATACAAGAGCGATGGAAGTGTGAAGTCGTCAGTTGATAAGTTTTACACGCCTGACGATCTCAAAGGGTGGATCGAAAGATTTGGTGCTAAGCCCGGAGATCTCATCCTCGTTCTTGCTGGGGAGACCAACGCTACACGCAAACAACTCAACGAACTGCGTTTGCTGATGGGCGATCGCCTGGGACTCCGCGATAAGAATACGTATTCCGCGTTGTGGGTTCTGGACTTTCCACTGCTGGAATGGGATGAGGAAACGAAGCGCTATCACGCAATGCACCACCCCTTCACGTCGCCACGGAAAGAAGACATACCACTGCTGGACACCGATCCGGGCAAGGTACGGGCAAATGCATACGACCTTGTGATCAACGGCAATGAGATTGGCGGAGGATCAATTCGTATTCACGACAAACCCACGCAGCAGCTGATGTTCCGAAAACTCGGGTTCACGCCTGAAGAGGCCCAAAAGCAGTTCGGCTTCCTGATGGAGGCATTTGAATACGGCGCGCCGCCGCATGGTGGTATTGCGTTTGGGTTTGACCGGCTGTGCGCTATCTTCGGAGGGTCGGATTCCATCCGCGATTTTATCGCATTCCCCAAGAACAACGCGGGCCGCGATACCATGATCGACACCCCCTCCACCATCTCCCAGGAACAACTCAACGAGCTCGGACTCGTTATTAAACCTGAGTGAGCGACTCCGGCCGGCGGGGGCGGGCCTTCGACAAACTCAGGCCCCGGTGATGCCAGGTTCGTGGGTTATTCTTGAAACCGGCTTCAACACATCAACACATCAACGCATCAACACTTCAACACATTAACACATTGAAAGACTACTTCTCCGGCCACGCCAAACATTACGCCTCCTTCCGACCCGTCTATCCCGATGACTTATATGCATTCATCCTCAACCATGTTACGCACAAGAGGAATGCATGGGATTGCGGAACTGGAAACGGACAGGTAGCACACCGTTTGGCAGAACATTTTGATCACGTCGACGCGTCGGACATCAGCCAAAAGCAAATCGAACAAGCGCCAAAGGCTGACAACATCACCTATTACGTATGTCCGGCGGAACAAATACCCTTTCAGGATAACCGCTTTGATCTCATCACCGTCGCACAAGCTTTGCACTGGTTTGATCTGGAGAAATTCTACGCTGAAGTAAAACGCGTGGCCGTTGATGGTGCCGTTATCGCCGTCTGGGGTTACGGACTCAACACGGTCAACCGCGACATCGATGAACTGACGCTCGACTTCTACTCAAACACCACAGGTCCTTACTGGGATCCCGCACGGCGACTCGTGGAAAACCATTACAAAGACATTTCCTTTCCCTTCGATACTATTCCCTTTCCCGGATTTGCCATTAAGGTTGAATGGACGCTGCACGACTACATCGGCTACCTGCGCACCTGGTCTGCCACCCAGGCGTATATTAAGGCCAACTCCATTGATCCTACCATCGACCTGTTCGAACGAATGAAATCATTCTGGAATCCCGATGAAACCAAAACGGTCACATTCCCGGTGTTTGGTAAGGCAGGAGCAATATCAAAGCGCTGAGCGTTCGTGATTCCAGGTAGAGACGCACGTCCGCGCGTCTCTGAAACATGTATACCGGATCTGATTTTGTGGCATTTCGCCTATTACATTACGTATTGTAGCATTTCCGCTGCCAAACGACTAACATCGTATTGCCATGGTCGCGCGGAGCATCTTTTCCACCGGGATATTTTTTGGATCCGTTTTGTTCGGCGCGCTCACACCGCCTGACACAATCCGAATGGTTGATACTGTAATCCGTGGCGGTATGATCTACGATGGCAGTGGCGCACCAGCATTCTCCGGAGACATTGCAATCCATAACGACACCATAGTTGCCATTGGCGATATCGGCAGAACGCGAGGCGTAAAAGAGATCGACGCCCGCGGGCTGGCGGTCACGCCTGGCTTCATCAACATGCTGAGCTGGGCCGACAAAACCTTACTGCTCGACGGCAGAGCCGTGAGCGACATAACTCAAGGCATTACGTTGGAAGTTATGGGTGAAGGATGGTCGCCAGGACCAGTGAAGCGACGTCCGTCGGAGAAGGGCGACAGCGCATGGACAACCCTGGGCGGGTACTACGACTACCTTTCAAAAAGGGGATTTAGCCCGAATGTCGCGTCTTTTGTTGGGCACACTTCCGTTCGAAACTGCGTGCTGGGATACGAAAGCGTCACACCTACCGCCTGGCAACTCGAGGAAATGAAACGTCTCGTCGCGGAGGCAATGGAAGACGGAGCACTTGGGCTAGGTACATCGCTTATCTATCCGCCCGCATCATACGCGAAGACTGACGAACTCACTGCCCTGGCTAAAGTTGCGGCTTCGTACGGTGGCATGTACATCACGCATATGCGAAGCGAAGCGGACTTCATCCTCGATGCTGTGGATGAGGCATTGACAATCGGTCGCGAAGCAGCCATCCCTGTTGAAATTTATCACCTGAAGGTGAACATGTCGCGCAACTGGAACAAGCTGGACACAGTGCTGTACAAAATCGACAGCGCACGGCGTGCCGGTTTGAAGGTAACGGCAAACATGTACCCGTATGCTGCCAGTGCTACGGGACTCACATCGCGGTTGCCGAATTGGATTCAGGAAGGCGGTGCAAGAGCCATGCGAAAAAAACTGCTGAACCCAACGCTCCGGAAGAAGGTGTTGTACGAAATGGCGAAGGGCATTCCGTATAAAAATTCCGATCCTGCAGACGTGATGCTTCTTGCATTTGCCTCCGATTCACTAAATGCCCTGTACAAGGGAAAGAGATTGGATGAAGTTGCGAGGCTGCACGGGCGAGATCCCGATGAGACCGTAATCGATCTCATCGTTGAAGATAAGTCGAGAATTGAAACTGTGTACTTTCTCATCTCGGAGGAAAACGTAAGGCGGATTGTACAACTTCCCTACGTCAGCTTCGGCACCGACGCGGGCTCGCTGGCCAACACGCCAGTGTTTGAAGGATGGAGTGTACATCCAAGGGCATATGGCACCTTTCCGAGAGTGCTGGCAAAGTATGTCCGGGAAGAAAAGTTATTGACCCTTGAAGAAGCTATCCGGAGAATGACATCCTTACCGGCATCCAACCTCAACCTGGAAAAACGTGGGTTGTTGAAGCCGGGGTGGTATGCGGATGTAGTTGTCTTCGATCCAGAGAATGTTCAGGATCACGCAACGTTTGAAAACCCCGCTCAATACTCGACGGGCATACTTCACGTGTTTGTTAACGGAGCGCAGGTGTTGGACAACGGAGAGCACACCGGGGCGCTTCCGGGACGAGTCCTTCGTGGAAAAGGTTACCAGGCCGAGGAGTTGCTGGCTGATGAACAATGATTGTTAGCTATCAATCAAGCTTACCCAACTTCAACACTCGAGCACTTCAACACTACCTATAGCAAACTTCCCGATACGAGCAATACCTGCACACCGACTCATCCTTCGCCTGCGTAAACGGCACATTTGGGTCGTACATTTCTTCCAGCATTTCCTTCAGGCCTGCTTCAAACTCCGGGAGGAAGGGTCGGACATCCTCGACATACCTTCCCCCGATTTTGAGCCCGAACCGGAAATCTTCGTCGAACAGATTAAGCCGGTTCATCAATCCCGGTACAATCCGGTGACGCTTAGTCTTCTCATTCGAGGCATACAATAACGCATACAGCATCACCTGAAACGCAGCCTTGTTTCTCTTGCCGTCGCGCACAAACAGTTCACTTACTTCCTTGCTTATATCGGTTTTATCCTTGCCCGTCTTGTAGTCAATGACGCGAAGGATGTCTCCCTTGCTGTCAGCACGGTCGATGATGCCGCCTATAACGACCACCGGGTTGCCATCCGCCTTGAGCTGGTAATTAAGGCGCAGGTCCTTGTTTTCAATTCCTTCAATTTCGAAAGGCGCATGTTCCTTATCCATCGCGATGATACGGTCAGCAAAACGGCGTATCACTTCCTTCACTACCAGGCGCTGTCCGGCGTACTCGACTGCCTTGTCCTTGTTAAGTCCGTACAGCTCCCGGAACACATCATCAAGGATGAATCCAATCTTTTCTTGCTCTTCTTCGAGATCTGGAACTTCGACAAGCCGCGACTTCTTCCTGTCTATGATGTTCTTGTAAAACGACTCCATGACCCTGTGCAGGAGACTACCCAGCAATCGGTTATCAAGTTCCTCATCGATCTCGTCAGCCTCGCGAATTCGTGCGATGTGTCTGAAGTAAAATCGCAGCCGGCATTCAATGTAGTCGTTGAGCGCTGTTGGTGTTAACTCCTTCGCTTGCCCCAGGCAGTAACGGGCAAGCTGGTTGAATACCGTTTCATCCTTTGCTACTTCGATAATATCCACATTTCGTGGCCGCACCGGGGTATGCAATACGGTACGCTCCGGCTTATGGTCCGACTCAAAGAGCAGTTGCTGAAGGTACCGGCTCATCTCTCCCTGTCCCAGTACATCAGTTTCCGAATTGTACACAAGGAAGACATTCTCTGCGCGCTGGAGAACTCGGTAAAAGAGATAGGCATAGATCGCATCCTGGTGTTCGGTAGTGGGCAACCCGTAAGCTTTTCTTATGGAATAGGGAATGTAGGAACCTTTGTTGCCAAATTTTGGAAACGCCCCTTCGTTCAGCGAAAGGATGAAGACGTTCCTGAAGTCGAGGTTTCTGGTCTCGAGCACACCCATTACCTGTAATCCCTGCAGCGGCTCGCCGGAGAACGGTATGCGTTGCGAGCGTACCAGCTGACGAAACAACCGAAGAAACGAACGCAACGCAACGCCACGCGACTCACCAACACCGAAAGGCTCTGATCCGAAGACTTCATCGACACGATTGAGGAGCTTGACAAAGTAGAAAGCAAATTCACGGTCAAGGTCCGATAGGTTTGGAATAACTCCGAGAGCCAGGACGACGTCGCGCAGATAGCCAACAATATGCATCGGCTCTACGCGGCGAAACATTACGCGAAATAATTCCGGACCTGCCTGAAGAAACTCCTGTGAAATCCAAACCCAATTGTTATCCAGGATTTCCTTTCGCTTGGCCAGTGCATCGGCAGCATTTGCAGCTACGCCGTACGGGTGACCCAGCAATGCGAGTACCTCACGGTGATTGAAACCGTCGTCGCGCGCGCTGATCTGCATCTGCATGAGCAACTCGAACAGGTTGAACAGCGGTGTGCTGCTCAACGGGAATCCCATGGTGACGTTCAGCTTGCTGACGGGACCCGAGACGCTGTGCAAAACCGGAAATAGAAGGTTTTCGTCGGGAAGCACGACCAGCGTTTCCTCGGGCTTCATCCCTTTCGCCAACTCATCCTCCAGCACCTGTGCCGCGAATTTTGCCTGTGCAATGTGTTGAGCTGCGCCCATCACCTTCATGGACTTCTTTTTGCGGAAGTTCGCCGGCATGTCATCCGGAAAGGTTTTGCCCAACACGGGGTGTTGCTGCAATTCCCGAAAGAATGTGCCTGCCTCCTGCCATTCATTGTTGACGTAATACTCATCGATGTCCCAAGCGACATCAGCATTTCCATTGAGCACACAGGCGCTGATCACCGCTTCCTCCGCGCGGGTAAGTGCATTGAAGCCAACAAAAATTATTTGGCGGCTACCGTAGAGTTCCTTTAAGTGACCGGCATCAGCGACAAGAGTCTCCGCGACGTCCCGATGCAGCATACCTTCATAGGCGATGCCCTTTTCGCGCAATCGAGCCTTGTATTCATCGTAGACGCGGGGAAGGTCCTCCCAGACGTGAAGAAACTTCTTCTTGCTTTCGTTAAGGTTTTCGTCGAATCCTGACCAAAAGCGTTTGAGATACTCCTTTTGCTCGTCGGTAAGATAGTCGAAGGTAGTGTCGAGTTCTTTTTGGAATCTCAGGTCTTTGAAGAGCTGTCCGGCGTTGACCTGGTAACGATCGATCTCGTCGAAATCGCGCAGCAGCATTTCTCCCCAGAAATAGAACTTGTCGAGAGGCTCATCGACCTTGACTATCGATTTGTACACCGCATGCAGGTGGTGCACCAACTCCAGTTTGTCCGGTACCCGCAGGGATGTAAACGACATCATGAAATCTTCCACCGTAAGAAGCTGGGGTGAGAATACCGGCTTTTCGATGATCTCGGACAGGTATTTTCTGAAATACAGAATCGCCCGTCGATTGGGGAAGACGACGGTCAATTCTCCGGGCAGAATCTTTTCCCGGACAATCCGTTCAGCAAGTTCTTTGAGGAAGGGTTTCACTATGACAAAACTATCAAAGAAAAGCCGGGAAAAAACATAAGAAAAAGAGGGCTGACAGGAATTGTCAATGCATCGCACTAGCTCACCACAGAGACGCAGGGGCACGGAGGTTCACGGAAGTGACTTTGGGTTCGTCTTGAACATATTCTTATCTTACGATCATGTCCCAACCCCCGCAACTTAGAAAGGCCCTGACCTCAATTCACCTATGGGCAATTGCCGTAGGCCTTGTTATCTCAGGAGAATATTTTGGATGGAATTACGGATGGGGTGTTGCCGGAACCGTCGGTTTTTTGATCGCCACGCTGGCGGTGACATTGATGTATGTGACGTTCATCTTCAGTTTCACCGAATTGACAACGTCAATCCCGCATGCCGGTGGTCCGTTTGCTTACAGCTATAAAGCTTTTGGTCCCATTGGGGGACTCATTGCCGGTTACGCGACCGTCATCGAATTCGTCTTCGCCACACCGGCTATTGCGTTTGCATTGGGAAGCTACACGCACTTCCTGTATCCCGACATTCCGGTGCTCACCACCGCGATTGTTTGCTATTTCATTTTCACGCTGATTAATCTGTTGGGCATTAAGGAGTCAGCGATTTTTTCGTTGGTCGTCACGCTCCTTGCCGTTGCCGAACTGCTTGTGTTCATGGGCATCGTTGCGCCACACTTTGAAATGAGCAACTTCACCGCCAATGCATTTCCGCTGGAATGGCAGGGGATATTTGCTGCGCTCCCCTTTGCCATTTGGTTTTACCTTGCCATCGAGGGTGTGGCTATGGTCGCGGAAGAGGTAAAGGATCCGAAACGCAATATACCGCGAGGATATATCAGCGGCATTGCCACGCTCATGATCCTGGCTTTTGGTGTCATGCTGCTGGCAGGCGGAATTACCGACTGGCGGCAACTCGCCGACATCGACTATCCCCTTCCTGAATCCATCGCCGTTGTGCTGGGCAAGGAAAGCGGCATCACGAAAATTTTTGCCGGCATCGGACTCTTCGGACTCATCGCATCCTTTCACGGCATCATCATCACCTATTCCCGTCAAATCTTTGCGCTTGCTCGCGGAGGATATCTTCCCTCGTTTCTCTCAGCGGTAAACGAACGATTCCGTACGCCGCACTGGGCGCTTATCCTCGGCGGAATCGTGGGAATATTGACGTTGTTCACCGGAACCACCGATAAGATCATCATCCTCTCCGCCCTTGGCGCGGTTATTCTTTATATGATCAGCATGATCAGCCTCTTCAAGCTCAGAATCACCCATCCCAGATTGGAACGCACTTTCAAGGCACCGCTCTATCCGGTCTTCCCAATCATCGCGCTCGTGATCTCGTCGTTATGTCTCATCGCGATTGTTTATTATAATCTACTATTGAGCGGTCTTTTTCTCGCAGGATTCCTTGTCACGTGGGTTGTTTTCAAAATCACAGGAACAAGAAAGGAGAAAATGGAACAGGATGAAATGTTAGGAAGAGCAGTTGGCAATGGGCAGTAGGCTCCTCCATCTACCATTCTAACTCCAGCTGCCCTGTAGGCCGTTTTGGCACGCGGCGTGGTTTTCCCGTTTTCACTGAAACCACCTCGCCACTCCTTATGTACAACAAATATCCCTCGACCGGATAAAAATTCATCTGCGTCAGGATCGTCATATACTCCTGCATTTGTCTTTGATCCGATGAAGACGGAACGCCGGTCTTAAAATCAATAACGACGGCATGTTTATCCTTCAACAACAACCGATCCATACGACTCTCCCCTCCACCAGGTAACAGAACGGGAACTTCCGTTCGGACATCCCAGTGGGACGAAAACCAGGACGCTATCTGCGCATCCTGAAACAGATCATCAAGTAACTCCTGTAATACCGGCAACTCCGACGACGCGATCATGCCTTCATCAACCATGCGCGTAAGAGCACCGGATACGTCCGATGCGTACTTCACACCCGACAAAACCGAGTGGATATGAATGCCATAATTGATTCGCGTGCGAACGGCATCGCCGGCGTCGCTGAAGAATTCTTTTGCCGATCGCTTTACTACCAGTTTCTCACGCCAATCGAAAGTTCGATACTCGCGCAGTGTCGCGGTAACAGCGGTAGATACATCATTCTTCTCCGCCGGTTTGTTCCACGCGCCCTTCCTCCACGTCTTCGTGACGGCGTCCCATCCCTCCTTCAAACCGGGTTCACGGTCAATTCCGTCATACAATATTTTCGACACCATCGTGTTGAAGTAGTTGACTCTCGGAGACGGCGACACGACGATCAAACCATGCTCGGCACGCGTCAACGCCACATACAACAGGTTTAGATTATCCAGATACGCACGCAATTTCTCCTTCTGGTATTCTTCAGAATAGTACGTGCCCTCAAGCGTACTTGAATACTTCACCGGTAAATAGCCCGCGCGGTTGAACGGCGGATGATCTGTCTTAACCCAGAGCGTCGGCGCGAGGTAACCCTTGTGATCAAGATTCCAGGAACAAAAGGGAATCAACACAACCTTGAACTGCAGACCTTTTGCCTTATGGATGGTGAGAATCTGCACGGCGTCGACGCCACCGGAGATTTGGACTGACTTCTTTTCTTTATTCTGGTCCCACCACTCCAGGAACATACCCAGGTCGTTGCGCTCTCTTGCAGAGAATTCCAGCACCGCATCCTGAAATGCCTGGAGGTATGCAATCTCACCGGGATCTTTTCCGAGCCCGAAGATGCGCACAAGCGTCTCTGACAACTCAAACAACGGCAACTTCTTTAACGCGGGTTTGTCGCGGGAAAAATCCTCCGGCAAGCCTTCCTCAAAAAATCCCTGGTTCGACACGCCGAACACTTCCGTTAACACGCGCGTGCCTCCACTTACTCTATAATACTCGTACGCTAGTTGTGCCCGGGCAATCGCGTCCTGGGTGTTAAGCAAATATCTCATTGCCGCAACGAGCAGGTTAACCGATGACGCGCCGTCCAGACGCAATGATTCGTTGGACACGACGTCGTAGCGACAATCGGGTCGCGCCTCTTCCGAATGACTGTAGCGCATGAGTTCACCCACGATCTCCTGCCCTTCCGCGTTTTCTCTTACTAGAATCGCGATATCACCCAACGCAAAGCCTTGATCCTGCAGTTGCTCAAGATACTTCGGAATCATACGAAGGCTCTTCTCCTTCCAGGTTTCCTCGGCCGGCTCGTCGTCAAGAAACGACACATAGACAAACCCTTCCTCTTTTCTCCAAACCTGTTGGGCAACGTCGCTATATACTTCCAGGGGTACCGATTGCCCGGTATCAATTGAGATAAAGTTGGACGCAGCCTTAAAGAAGGCGTTGTTGAAATTCACAACGTTGTATGCACTTCGGTAGTTGCTGTTGAGCTGTCGCACCGAAACCCACTGTTCGCCGATGTGCTTTATGATCTCCTGCTGAAGAAGACTCAGATCGCCACCACGCCAACGATAAATCGCTTGCTTTACGTCACCCACGACAAGGTTGTCGTATCCCTGACTAATGCTGTTGGTTACGAGAGGAAGGAAATTTCTCCATTGAAGTCCGGAAGTATCCTGGAATTCGTCGATAAGATAGTTGCGATAAAAGGACCCCACTTTTTCATATATAAAAGGAGTGTCCGTTTCCCCCATGACGCGGTTGAGGAATTTCGGCGCGTCATCAAGGAGCATCATGTTATTTTCGTCCTTATACTCTTTCAGTTTTCGTGAGATGTCGGCAATGAGTCCGAAGGTGTAAAAGTTCATTAACACTACCTCTGCCGAAAGACACGCCGTGTATTTTCTTCGCCGGTATTCCAGGATCTCGTTTAGAATGGGGATGAGTTTTGTTTCCGCAACTTGACGCAGGAGTGCAAACCGCGGAGACGTCTTTGCTGGCCAGTTCATGGGGTCCTGATAATCATTGTCAGGCCGCGAGCCCTTTTCCTTATCGGAGAATTTCGCAACAGATGTGATCCGGGTTAGCTTCTCCAGGAAATTATAAGCACCTCCAGCCCACTTGAAATCGCTTTTTGAGAGTCCGTTCTCGTGAATAATGTCGAGCGCTTCCTCCGCCTTTTTCTTCACGAAGTTCACAAACTCATACTTCATTTTCCGGAGTTCGCTGAGAAGGTCACGGAAAAAGCCCTTTTCTCTTGTAGCGTTTGTTACTTCATCTTCGATATTTTTGAAGCCCTCCGTAAAAATTTCCTTACTGAACTCCACGAGACTTGATCTGACGTCCCATGCCCGTTCATTTTCCAGATTTACCCTGGCAAAATCCACAACCCAGTTTGTGAGCTCCTTGTTTTCGCCGAGTTCGTCGATAAGGGCATCGACAACTTCTTCCAGCACGGCTTCTTTCTCCACCTCCAGCCGATAATCTCCTACCAGTCCCGCTTCGCGCGTGAATGAGCGGATGACCCGTTGAAAAAAGGCGTCAATAGTGCTTATGGAGAATTGCGAGTATCCGTGCAGGATAGCCTTCTGTGTATCGAGGCTCCGCTCGCGAAATGTTGCGTCGTCAAGTCCGAGTTCCTTCTTTAATTCCTCACCCAGGTCGTTCGGCTCCTCCCTCGCGAACTTGTCGAGATATTCGAGGATCCGGTCCTTCATTTCCTGCGTTGCCTTGTTCGTAAAGGTGACGGCAAGGATATGCCGGAAGTACTGCGCCTGGTACTGAAGGGCAAGCTTCAGATACGCCTTGGCGAGCGTGCGCGTCTTGCCTGAACCCGCGGAACTTCTGTAGATGGTGAACGGGGTCTTCATCGTGGCAAAGAAAATGCATTCGGCCGACAATTACTGTCAATTGGGGTGAAATCGCCGTGTATAATACAAGTGGATAGAAAAGGGGCCAAGACGGATTTTAGATCCGGAAAATAGTGGCTAACTTATGTCTTTACTTTTTTGATGAAACGGATCGCAGCGTTTTTTGAAAGGGTTTTCTACTTTTTCCCGGTTCAGTTGCTGTTTTCGAACCTGAAACGGAACCAGGTGCTACTGTTATGTTGGGCCATCCTGTTTATGATGGCGACAGGCAGTTTTGGCAGATACCTGGGCATACCTTACCTGTTCCTTGACCCCGAGTACATGAACCGGGTCAACTTCACCAGCTTCTTTATTATGGGGCTGGTAATCGCGGGATTCACCGTCGCCTTCCACATTACCTGCTATATCTCCGACGGCCACCGGTTCACTTTTATCGGCACGGTGGCGCGACCATTCACAAAGTTCAGCATCAACAACAGCCTTATCCCGGCAGTATTCCTTATCACGTACGTCGCGGAGATCATTGCCTTTCAGCGCAACAATGAATATTCGTCTCCCAGGCTCGTAGCCATGGACGTCATCGGTTTTCTTTCCGGCTTCGTCATCATGACGCTCGCCTTCTTCACATACTTCTGGTTTACCAACAAGGACATCTTCAAATACGTCGTCTGTCGCATCGACGAGAAACTCAAACAGAAGGTACAGGTGACGCGGGCAAGTGCAATGAAAAAACTCGACATTGCCCGCAAGAAGCAGATTCGTGTCGACTATTTTCTCGACGGACTCCGAATCAAAAAGGTGGAAGATCACAGCTTCTATGACCGTGCCACCATCATCCAGGTATTCGACCAGAATCATTTTAACCTCGTCGCCGTAGAGGTCCTGATCTTTGTCGTTGTCCTCATACTCGGCGTGTTCAAGGACAATCCGGTCTTCCAGCTTCCGGCTGCTGCCAGCTTTATCATCTTTCTTACGATCTTCGTCATGCTCGCCGGCGCCTTCGCCTATTGGTTTGGAGGATGGTCCATCACAACCGCGATCGTAATCTTTCTCATTATCAACCACCTGGCCGGACAAGACTTTTTCGAAAAGCGATATGTGGCCTTCGGTCTCAACTATGAAATCCCGCCTGCACCGTACAACATCGAGCGGCTGGTCGCGCTGAACGACAGCACCGCCATCCAAAATGATCGCTCCAATGCCATAAACATCCTGAACAACTGGCGCAACAAATTTGAAAGTACCACTAAACCTAAAATGGTCTTCGTCGCAGCCAGCGGCGGCGGAAAACGCGCTGCCCTTTGGGCGCTGACAGCGCTGCAGGCAGCTGATAGTGTCACAGGGGGCAGACTCATGGAAAACGCTGTCCTCATCACCGGCGCATCCGGTGGACTTATCGGCGCTACGTACTTCCGCGAGCTCGTACTCCAGAAACTACAGGGCGAACCTGTAAACCCTTACGCGAGGGAACATCTTGTACGGTTGGGCACGGACAACCTGAACCCACTGATCTTTAGCCTCCTCGCAAACGATCTCTTCGTCGGTTTCACGAAGTACGAATATGCCGGTCAGCACTATCAGCGGGACAGAAGTTATACGTTTGAGGAACAACTCAACCAGATCACGGGATCGTTGCTCGACAAGCCCATCAGCGCGTATGCCGAACCTGAACGGCAAGGCATCATTCCCATGGTGATCATGGCGCCAACAGTTGTTACGGATGGCAGAAAGCTTTTCATTAGCGCCCAACCCGCGGCGTTCATGAACAGCGACCTTCTCGAATTGAAGGAGTATAACAACGCGAAGATTAGCGGAGTCGACTTCCAGCGACTCTTTGAAAATCACGGCGGCGATAACCTACGTTTTCTGTCCGCCCTCCGCATGTGCGCCACGTTTCCTTACATCACGCCAAACACGACGCTACCAACGGAGCCTGTGATCCATATCATGGACGCTGGTATCTCGGATAACTTCGGACTCTCTGATGCCGTGCGCTTCATGTTCGCCTTTAGAGAATGGATTGCCGAAAATACTTCGGGCGTCGTTATCGTTTCTATTCGCGATTCTCCCAAGCGTGCCGACATCCAGGAAACAGACGCGGAGTCAATCATTGACGGTGTCTCACAACCGATCAGCAGCGTCTACAACAATTTCGAAAACTTCCAGGATATTACGAACGATAATCTTATCAGTTACGCCAACTCGTGGTTTGACGGCCCTATTGATCGTATCGACCTGGAATACGAAGCCGTCGCCTATGCCAGCGTCTTCAGCGAACTCGACAGCCTTCGCCAAAACAACGCCCGCGCCTCGTTGAGCTGGCGGCTCACCACGCGGGAAAAGCAAGGCATTATTGAAAACATCCGAACGATGTCGAACCAGGCAGAGCTGGCCAGGCTTCGGACGTTGCTGCGAGTGGGAGAAGAGCGCGAATCAGCGGGCGAAATCGGAGTCGTAGGGAGTAGGCAGTAGGCAGTAAGGTAAAGGGGTCTTTTCAATGAGATGCCCGCTTGCGCCTCAGTCACCCAACTTCAACACTTCAACACATTCTATTATCTTTCCCCCATGATCGACTTTCCCCGTCTCCCACGCTTTCTCGCCCGCTACCGGGTTATGGCTAAGAGGCTCTTGACGGAGCAGGTTATTCATCAGACAAAGTTTCTCGTCCTTCATGCGCTTCGCATTACATTGCGCGTGACCGACGCGGCGATACCATCAATAAGCCTGTTGCTGATGGGCGCCGTGATCTACGACGTGGGATTCCGCGCGTTCTACAGCTTCGGCACGCGCATCTACATCATCATGCTCGTCCTCCTCGGTCTGCTGCGCATACTGATGCTTGCGCGATTTGTTGCCGAACTTCCTGAGAAGCGGAAGATAGGATCACACATCTTCAGTTTCGTGCTGGTGTTGCTGACGTTCTACCTATTCGACCTCCTCAAACTCACTGCCCAAACGCAGCCATTGCGCACCAACGAATTCCTGATGCGCAAACTCTTACTGTACGGTGGTATCCTGTTCATATTTTCCACAGAGGCTTCCGATCTCCTTCGGTTCGTTTACAGGAGAAGTTTGAATCCCGCGTTTTTGTTTGTCGTAAGTTTTGCTGCCATCATTCTCGTCGGCACCCTTCTGCTTCTCCTGCCGCGCGCAACTTATGAGAGTATTAGCCCTCTTGACGCGCTATTCACCGCTACCAGCGCTGTGTGCGTTACGGGATTGCTTGTAGTAGACACGGCGACACAATTGACCTTTATGGGCAAGATCATTCTGCTGTCGCTGATCCAGATCGGCGGTCTCGGAATTATGACCTTCACCGCGTTGCTGGGTTATCTGGCGGCGGGATCCGTGTCGATTCAAAGCCAACTCGCGCTGAAAGACATGCTGTACAGCAGGAAGATCAACAACGTCATTCAGCTGGTTACACGAATAATTGCAGTGACTTTCTTCTTTGAGTTCATTGGTGTTATCCTGATTAACTGGAGCGTCGGTGAGGAGGTGGCTTCCGATAAGCTTGAGCGATTGTTTTTCTCGGTCTTTCATTCCGTATCCGCCTTTTGCAACGCCGGCTTTTCCACCTTCACCCATGGCCTTTATGAAGAACCGCTGCGTTTCAACTATGCAGTCCATCTTATCATCGCCGCACTCGTGGTGCTGGGAGGTATGGGATTTCCGATTACCTTCAACTTATTTTCACTCATTCGCGTCCGCGCCGCGAACTTTGTCCGGAAAATTCTGAAGAATCCAAAGCGAGAAACCTACACGCGCATCATTCACGTCAGCTCAAAGCTGGCAATAGCTACCAGCGGCATTCTCCTGGCTTTTGGATTTCTCACATACTTGATTTTTGAACAAAATGGAACGCTGGCACAACACCCGACTATCCTGGGCAAGATCGTAACGGCTTTGTTCGGATCGGTGACGCCACGGACATCGGGTTTCAATACCGTTGACTTCACCGCGATGACATTACCGACAGTTATGGTGTACCTCCTTCTTATGTGGATCGGAGCGTCACCCGGATCTACTGGCGGAGGTATCAAAACCACGACAGCTGCCGTAGCTGTATTAAATGTTGCCAGCGTCGCGCGCGGGAAGAACCGCACAGAAGTTTTTCGAACACAAATTTCGGAGTCGTCAATCAAGCGGTCGTTTGCCATTATTGTGGTATCCTTGCTGGTGATGGGTCTTGCGGTTTTGCTCATTGGCGTCAATGATTCCGACAAAGGTATGTTGCGGATCGCCTTCGAGGTTTTCTCGGCATTCAGCACGGCAGGTATAACGCTTGGCATAACACAGGACCTTTCGATGTTCAGCAAGGCTGTATTAATTCTTGTCATGTTTGTGGGAAGGGTTGGTGCCCTCACCGTCATTATGGCGTTAGTTCATCAGGCAGGTCGCCTGCCGTATCAGTATCCAAGAGAAGAGATAATGTTTTAGCTTATGAAATTCGTTGTATTCGGATTGGGCAGCTTCGGCGCGTCGCTGGCCACCAAGCTGGTGTCCCTCGGACACGAGGTTATTGGTGTCGACAAATCCATTGAAGTGACCGAACGCTGGAAGGATGGCATCACGCATACCATCGCGCTCGATGCATCCAGTCGCGATGCCATGCAGACACTACCCCTGAAAGAAATGGATTGTGCCGTTGTGGCAATTGGTGAAACCCCGGGTATTTCCATTATGATCGCGGCGCTTACGAAACAACTAGGTGTGCAACGCATCATTTGCCGCGTGGTAGACGAAACGCAACAGACCGTCCTGGAGTCAATGGGTATCGACGAGTTTGCGTATCCCGAATCAGACTCTGCCGAGCGATTGGCTTATCGCCTTGATCTTAAAGGTGTGGTTGAGTCGTATAAGATTTCTGATGAATATCATCTCCTGGAAGTCAATGTGCCGGATCGCTATGTCGGCACCCGCGTCAGCGAAATCAACTTTGTGGGAGAACATCATGTTCAATTGTTGACCGTCATCCGTCCCGAAAAGCAGAGAAACCTTCTCGGCACCGTTCACACCGTAAGAAAGGCTCAGGGCATCATCACATCCGACATCGAACTTGCAAAGGAGGACACGTTGTTGCTATTTGGCGAAGTGAAAAGACTGGAAGAATTCATCGGGCAATACGAGTGACGCTGGCGGACAAAATACTTGATTTTTTTTCAACCCTTCCCGATCCCGGTCCATTGCCCAAAGGCGTGGCGGTGATGAACCCTTTTGTTGATAAAAAGGCCTTCACATTGGTGCGAAGGTTTTATACGACGTTCTACAATGACAACAATCCGCGTACTGCCATACTCGGCATAAACCCCGGACGTTTTGGGGGCGGCATCACGGGCATACCCTTTACCGATCCCATTAAACTGGAAAAGTATTGTGGTATTGAAAACGATTACGAAAAAAGAGCAGAGCTTTCGGCCGACTTCATCTATCGGATGATCGAGGCATTTGGAGGACCAAAAAAGTTTTACAGGCAATTCTATATCAGTGCCGTTTCACCACTCGGTTTTACATCAAACGGCAAGAACATGAACTACTACGACGACCCAAAACTCGAGCGCTGCCTCCGCGATTTCATCGTAACATGTCTCAAAAGGCAACTCGATTTCCCTCTTGACCGAAAACGATGCTTCTGCCTCGGCGAGGGAAAAAATTTCAACTACCTTACCAAACTAAACCGCGACCACGCTTTCTTCGACGAACTCATCCCCCTGCCGCATCCGAGGTTTGTGATGCAGTATCGGAGAAGAAGGGTTGATGAGTTTGTGGAATCGTATGTCGATGCGTTGAATGGCCAATAAGGGACAGTGTGAGTGTGAGAGCAGAGAAGAATGAGGGGCGAGCGCCGGTAATTAAAGATGCAGAGGCATCCGATAGCTATCGGGAGCAGACGCAGAACATCAACACATCAACACATTAACACATCAACACATTAACACATCAACACATCTTGGACAGCGCCATCCTCCAACACTTCACCCACACTTTGGACCTCATTCGTCGTGAGCGTCAGGAAGACCTTGAGCAGTATCGCCAGAAGGTCTTGCTGACGCCGCTTCACAAGAGGACACAGGAAGGTGTGTGTTGGTATCCAGTGAGGATGCGAAGGAATTATATCGGAACCGGTGAACGCCTCATTGTGGAAGTGGAGCGCACAACCCATCTGGAACAGCCGCATGTGTTTCAGTCGGGAAAAGTTGTCAGCCTGTTCTCCAACGCTGAAGGAAAGCCGGAACGCGATCATACAGGTGGGGTGGTAAACTATGTGCGGGACAACAACATGGTCATCACGCTCAATGCGGATGACTTGCCCGATTGGCTGGAAGATGGCCACCTGGGGGTCGACGTCATGTTCGATGAGGGCACCTACCGTGAGATGGAGTACGCCCTGAAGATGGTGATGCAGGCCGAGGATTCCCGACTGGCAGAACTTCGCGACATCCTTTTAGGAACAAAGCCTGCGCGTTTTGCCGAACGTGAACCGGTTAGCGCTCCATCCTTGAACGACAGTCAGCTAAAGGCTATGAACCGTGTGCTCGCCGCGCGCGATGTGGGTATTATTCACGGCCCTCCAGGGACAGGGAAAACCACGACGCTTGTAAAGGCGATAACCGTATGCCTCAAAACCGAAAAACAAGTGTTGGTTTGCGCGCCAAGCAACGCGGCGATCGATCTCCTGGCGGAAAAACTTGGCGATGAGGGGTTGCGTGTTTTAAGAATAGGCCATCCGGCGCGCGTTAGTGAGCAGTCCCTCAGCAAAACGCTGGATGCACGCATTGCGTCCCATCCGAATTACAAGGAACTCAAGCAACTCCGCCGTCGGATGGAAGAGTTGCGCGTTGCGGCATTCAAATACAAGCGCAATTTTGGTCATGCCGAGAAGAGTCGAAGGAGACAGTTGCTTCGTGAATCGAAGGCATTGAAAGCCGACGCCGACGTGCTGGAATTTTACATCATCAACGACCTGCTACAGAACAGCGACGTTATCACCTGCACGCTCGTTGGCGCAGCTCACCCGTTGCTGAGAAACAGGACGTTTAGAACAGCATTCATCGATGAGGCGGCACAGGCGTTGGAGGCCGCGTGCTGGATTCCCATCATGCGAGCGGGTCGTGTCATCTTTGCCGGCGACCATTACCAGCTGCCACCAACGGTCAAATCGAAGGAAGCCGCAGCGGCAGGACTCGCCGTCACGCTCTTTGAACGATGCATTGAGAATCACCCCGAAACGGCGACCATGCTGGAGGTACAGTACCGGATGCATGAAGACATCATGGCATTCTCTTCAGGCTACTTTTACGAAGGCAAACTCATCGCCCATGAGTCAGTACGCCAGGCAACACTGGGTCCAGATATGCCACCGGTGGAATTCATCGACACCGCAGGGTGCGGATTTACCGAAGAACAAGACCCGGAAACGCTAAGTCGCTACAATGTGGAAGAAGCTGCATTTGTCGTTCGGTACGTCGACAAGCTTGTACAGGATGCCGACTTGGCAAGTAATCCAAAAACCATGGGCATCATCACGCCGTACCGCGCACAGGTCGAGCGCCTTGCAGCAGGTATAGAAAGTCTTGAATGGTATGAAGCGCTAAAAGCAGAAATCACGATCGACACTGTGGACGCCTTCCAGGGGCAGGAGCGAGATATCATTGTGTTGAGCTTCGTCCGTTGCAACGACAAGGGCGAAGTCGGCTTCCTCGCCGACATCCGCAGAACGAACGTCGCCATGACAAGGGCAAAAAAGAAACTCATCATGATCGGTGACTCCGCAACCCTTAGCGCACATCCGTTTTATATGGAGTTGTTGGAGTATGTGCAGGGGAAGGGGCTCTACAAGACGGTGTGGGAGATTCCTATTTAATTAAATAAAAAGATAAGCACATGTCATCCTGAGCGGCGGAAGCGCGTCGGGCCCGCGCGAGCGAAGGACCCATCAGGTTTCGCATGATCTATCAGGTCCGCAGTGCTTATTTAATTATACTATCTTCGCCGCATGGACCTCAACCCCGTTCTCCAGGCGTTCAACCTCACCTCCGCCAACATCACTCCTCTTTCCGGAGGACTGATCAACTCCACCTGGAAAATCGGAACTCAAACCCGTTCCTACATCCTCCAACGCATCAACCACGCCGTCTTCAAATCTCCGGAGAAAATTGATGAGAACATTAGCCGCATAGCACAGCATCTGAAGCAGCACCATTCTGACTACTATTTCATTTCGCCCGTGGCCGCGAAAGACGGACGCACACTCGTACACACCGCCGACGGTTACTTTCGGTTGATGCCTTTCGTGGATGATTCCGTGACATTGCATACCGTCACACATCCGGATCAGGCCTATGAGGCAGCGAAACAGTTTGGAAAGTTTACGAAGTTGCTCTCCGGGTTCGATGCGAGCACATTACAGATCACTATTCCGGATTTTCATAATCTCACGCTCAGGTACGAACAGTTCATCACAGCGCTGTCAAAGGGAAATCGACAACGCATCGATGAAACCCGGGACATGATCGATGCCCTGAAGGAGTACCGATGGATCGTACATGACTTCGAGTCTATCCGAAAAAGTCCCGACTTCCGCATCCGCGTCACGCATCACGATACAAAGATCAGTAATGTGCTGTTTGACAAAAGCGGCAAAGGCATTTGCGTAGTTGACCTCGACACGGTGATGCCCGGGTATTTTATCAGCGACTTCGGGGACATGATCCGAACATACGTGTCGCCCGCCAACGAAGAGGAACGGGACTTCGACAAGATCCGCGTTCGTGAAGACGTCCTCGATGCCATCACCGAAGGCTACCTCGAATTCATGGGCGACGAACTCACCGACACCGAAAAAAAACACATTCGCTATTCCGGGATGTTCATGATCTACATGCAAGCGCTCCGCTTCCTCACCGACCATCTCAATGATGATGTATACTATGGGGCGAGATATGAAGGGCATAATAGGGTGCGTGCGATGAATCAGATCAGGCTTTTGGAGGCGCTGAGTGGTTAAGGGGTTGAACCACATAGGACATAGAACGCATAGGTTACACATAGAAAAATCCCTATGTGCCGTCTATTTCTACTATATGGTTCAATTTTTCTCACCCGAAGATGATCTCTCTGTCT
>DATCLO010000156.1:0-6021 GCA_036563875.1 Cyclobacteriaceae bacterium | reverse complement strand
GCGCAAACCGAGCCGCTTCGCACGAACGAGTTCCTGATGCGCAAACTCTTGCTGTACGGAGGCGTCCTGTTCATCTTTTCCACAGAGGCATCGGACCTCCTCCGATTCGTTTACAGACGGAGTCTGAATCCTGCGTTCTTGTTTGTCGTCAGCTTTGCCGCCATCATCATTGTCGGCACTCTCCTGCTCCTGTTGCCGCGGGCGACATACGATGGTATCACTCCTCTCGAAGCGCTCTTTACCGCTACCAGCGCCGTATGCGTCACGGGATTGCTTGTAGTCGACACGGCTACAAACTTTACCTTGATGGGTAAGATCATCCTGCTGTCACTCATTCAGATCGGCGGCCTCGGTATCATGACCTTCACAGCGTTGCTTGGTTACCTTGCCGCAGGTTCGGTCTCGATCCAGGGTCAGCTGGCGCTGAAAGACATGCTCTACAGCAAGAGGATTAACAATGTCATTCAGCTGGTCACTCGGATAATCGCCGTGACTTTCTTCTTCGAGTTTATCGGTGCAATCCTGATCAACTGGAGTGTGGGGGAGGAAGTGGCCTCCGACGAACTCGACTTACTATTTTTCTCGATCTTCCATTCTGTGTCCGCCTTCTGCAACGCGGGCTTTTCCACGCTCCCCAATGGCCTTTATGAAGAGCCCTTGCGATTTAATTATGCGTTACATTTCATTATCGCAACACTCGTGGTGCTGGGCGGTATGGGATTCCCTATCACCTTTAATCTGTTTTCGCTCATTCGCATACGAGCGATGAACTTTATCCGGAAAATTCTTAAGAATCCAAAGCGCGAGGTCTACACGCACATTATACACGTCAGCTCAAAGCTGGCCATCGCCACAAGTGGCATCCTGCTGGCCTTTGGATTTGTTACATACCTGATCTTTGAACAGCATGGAACGCTGGCCCAGCACCCGACCGTATGGGGCAAGATCGTGACCGCGTTGTTCGGAGCGGTCACGCCGAGAACATCGGGTTTCAATACGGTCGACTTCACCGCGATGACCTTGCCGACGGTCATGGTATATCTTCTCCTTATGTGGATAGGCGCGTCGCCTGGGTCGACAGGAGGAGGCATCAAGACCACCACTGCGGCGGTGGCTGTGTTAAACGTCGCAAGCGTCGCACGGAGGAAGAACCGCACGGAAGTGTTCCGCACGCAGATTTCGGAGTCGTCCATAAACCGTGCCTTTGCTATTATCGTCGTGTCGCTGCTCGTCATGGGCCTCGCCGTGTTGCTGATCGGCGTGAATGATTCGGATAAGGGCATGTTGCGCATTGCGTTTGAGGTTTTCTCCGCGTTCAGTACGGCAGGTATATCGCTGGGCATAACGCAGGACCTTTCTATGTTCAGCAAAGCGGTGTTAATTGTTGTCATGTTTGTCGGTAGGGTTGGGGCCCTCACCGTCATCATGGCGTTAGTTCATCAGGCAGGTCGCCTGCCGTATCAGTATCCAAGAGAAGAGATAATGTTTTAGCTTATGAAATTCATTGTATTCGGATTGGGCAGCTTCGGCGCATCGCTGGCAACCAAGCTGGTGTCTCTCGGACACGAGGTTATCGGTGTCGACAAATCCATTGAAGTGACCGAACGCTGGAAGGACGGCATCACACATACTATCGCGCTCGATGCGTCCAGTCGGGATGCCATGCAGACACTACCCCTGAAAGAAATGGATTGTGCCGTTGTGGCAATCGGTGAAACCCCGGGTATTTCCATAATGATCGCCGCGCTTACGAAACAACTAGGAGTGCAACGTATTATTTGCCGCGTGGTGGACGAAACGCAGCAGACCGTCCTGGAGTCGATGGGCATCGACGAGTTTGCATATCCCGAATCAGACTCTGCAGAGCGCTTGGCTTATCGCCTTGATCTTAAAGGTGTGGTCGAGTCGTATAAGATTTCAGATGAATACCATCTCCTGGAAGTAAAGGTTCCCGACCGTTACGTCGGTACGCGCGTAAGCGAGATCAACTTCGTCGGCGAACATCAGGTTCAATTGCTGACCGTTATTCGCCCGGAGAAACAAAGAAACCTGCTCGGTACCGTCCACACCGTCAGACGAGCCCAGGGCATTATCACATCCGATATCGAGCTTGCAAAGGATGACACGTTGCTGCTATTTGGCGAAGTGAAAAGGCTGGAAGAATTCATCGGGCAATACGAGTGACGCTGGCGGACAAAATACTGGATTTTCTTTCAACGCTTCCCAATCCCGGTCCACTGCCCAAAGGCGTGGAGGTGATGAACCCTTTTGCTGATGCGAACGCGTTTGCATTGGTGGAATGTTTTTATAGAGCGTTCTATGACGATAACTCGCCACGCACTGCGATACTTGGAATAAATCCCGGTCGCTTCGGAGGCGGAATCACGGGCATTCCGTTTACCGATCCGATCAAGCTGGAGAAGTATTGTGGCATTGCGAATGATTACGAGAAGAGAGCAGAGCTTTCGGCCGATTTCATCTACCGGATGATTGAAGCGTTTGGAGGACCAAAACAATTTTACGGACAATTGTACATCAGCGCCGTTTCACCGCTCGGGTTTGTGTCTAATGGCAAGAACATGAACTATTACGACGACACGAAACTGGAACGCAGCCTCCGCGACTTCATCGTAACTTGTCTGAAGAAACAACTCGACTTTCCGCTCAACCGAAAACGATGCTTCTGCCTGGGCGAAGGAAAAAATTTCAACTACCTTGTCAAACTGAACCGCGACCACGCTTTCTTCGACGAAATCATCCCCCTCCCGCATCCGAGATTTATCATGCAGTATCGGAGACGAAGGGTGGAGGAGTTCGTAGAGCTTTACGTTGGCAAACTGGCCGGCGGGTGATAGATGCAGATGCAGATGCACTTTTTACACACCCTCGATCTCATTCGCCGTGAGCGTCAGGAAGACCTTGAGCAGTATCGCCAGAAGGTCTTGCTGACGCCGTTGCACAAGAGGACCCAGGAGGGCGTGTGCTGGTACCCGGTGAGGATGCGAAGGAATTATATCGGCACCGGTGAGCGTCTCATTATTGAAGTGGAGCGCACTACGCACCTGGAACAGCCCCATGTGTTTCAGTCGGGCAAAGTAGTGAGCCTATTCTCCAACGCGGAAGGGAAGCCGGAACGCGATCACACCGGGGGTGTGGTGAACTATGTGCGTGACAACAACATGGTCATCACGCTTAACGCGGATGATCTTCCAGACTGGCTCGAAGATGGTCACCTGGGTGTCGATGTCATGTTCGATGAGGGTACGTACCGCGAAATGGAGTACGCCCTGAAGACGGTGATGCAGGCTGAAGATTCGCGACTCGCAGAATTACGTGACATCCTCCTCGGCACAAAACCGGCACGTTTTGCCCAACGAGAGTCCACAACTGCTCCGGCGTTAAATGAAAGCCAGCTCAAAGCGATGAACCGCGTGCTCGCTGCGCGCGATGTGGGAATTGTCCATGGTCCGCCTGGAACAGGAAAGACGACAACCCTCGTTAAAGCCATCACGGTATGCCTCAAGACCGAAAAACAGGTACTGGTATGTGCGCCAAGCAATGCCGCGATCGACCTTCTCGCTGAGAAGCTTGGTGATGAAGGTTTGCGGGTATTGCGGATAGGGCATCCCGCCCGCGTCAGCGAGCAGTCGCTAAGCAAGACACTGGACGCGCGTATTGCCGCGCACCCAAACTACAGGGAACTCAAGCAACTCCGCCGCCGTATGGAAGAACTGCGTGTAGCGGCTTTCAAATACAAACGGAAATACGGCTACAACGAGAAGAACCGGAGGAGGATGCTGCTGAGGGAGTCAAAGGCATTGAAAGCCGACGCTGACGTGCTTGAATTTTACATTATCAACGATTTGATTCAAAACAGCGACGTCATCACCTGCACACTCGTCGGCGCAGCTCACCCGTTACTCAGAAATCGGACCTTCAGGACTGTATTCATTGACGAGGCTGCACAGGCTTTGGAACCCGCTTGCTGGATTCCCATCATGCGTGCGGGTCGCGTGATCTTTGCCGGTGATCACCATCAACTCCCCCCTACAATCAAGTCGAAGGAGGCTGCAGCCGCCGGGCTGGCCACCACGCTCTTTGAACGATGCATCGAGCATCATCCGGAAACGGCCACCATGCTCGAGATACAATACCGGATGCATGAAGATATCATGGCATTCCCATCGAACTACTTCTACGAAGGCAAACTCATTGCACATGAGTCGGTGCGCCACGCGACACTTGGCCCCGACATGCCGCCGGTTGAGTTTATCGACACGGCGGGTTGTGGCTTTACAGAGGAACAGGATCCGGAGACGCTGAGCCGCTACAATGTGGAAGAAGCATCGTTCGTGGTTCGGTACGTCGACCGACTCGTACAGGATGCCGACCTCGTGAACCATCCTCGGACAATGGGTGTGATCACACCCTATCGTGCCCAGGTGGAACGACTGACCGCGGGTATTGAAGATCTGGAATGGTATGAGGTACTCAAATCAGAAATCACCATCGACACCGTCGACGCCTTCCAGGGCCAGGAGCGAGATATCATTGTGTTAAGCTTCGTCCGCTCCAACGACAAAGGGGAAGTCGGCTTCCTCGCCGACATCCGCAGAACGAACGTCGCCATGACAAGGGCAAAAAAGAAACTCATCATGATCGGCGACTCAGCAACCCTTAGCGCACATCCTTTTTATATGGAGTTGTTGGAGTATGTGCAGGGGCAGGGGTTTTACAAGACGGTGTGGGAGATTTCTTTTTAATAATTAAATAAAAAGATAAGCACGTGTCATCCTGAGCGGCGGAAGCGCGTCGGGCCTGCGCAAGGACCCCATCAGTTTTCGCACGATCTATCAGGTCCGCAGTGCTTATTTATTTATACTATCTTCGCCGCATGGACCTCAACCCCATTCTCCAAGCCTTCAACCTCACCTCCGCTAACGTCATACCGCTCTCCGGAGGCCTCATCAACTCCACCTGGAAAATCGAAACGCAAACCCGCTCCTACATCCTCCAACGCATCAACCGCGCCGTTTTCAAATCTCCGGAGAAGATCGATGAGAACATTAGCCGGATAGCAGAGTATCTCGAAAAGCATCATCCGGACTATTATTTTATTTCTCCGCTTGCGGGAAAAGACGGTCGTACACTCGTACAAACGGATGATGGATATTTCAGACTCCTGCCGTTCGTGGATGACTCTGTGACACTGCACACGGTTACCCATGCGGAACAGGCATACGAAGCGGCCAAACAGTTTGGAAAATTTACAAAGCTGCTTTCGGGATTCGACGCCAACACGTTGCAGATCACCATACCGGATTTTCACAACCTCAGTCTCAGGTACGAACAGTTCAATACAGCGTTGTCAAAAGGAAATCCAACGCGCATTGCGGAAACGAAGGAAATGATTGAAGCGCTGACCAGATACCGATGGATTGTGGACGACTTTGAAGCGATCCGGAAAAATCCCGACTTCCGCACCCGCGTCACGCATCACGATACTAAGATCAGCAACGTACTGTTTGACAGGAATGGAAATGGCGTTTGTGTAATTGATCTTGACACGGTGATGCCTGGGTATTTCATCAGCGACTTCGGTGACATGATCCGCACGTATGTGTCGCCCGCCAATGAAGAGGAACGCGATTTCGACAAGATTCGCGTTCGTGAAGACATCCTCGACGCCATCACCAAAGGCTACCTGGAGTTCATGGGCGACGAGCTCACCGACACCGAGAAAAAACACATTCGCTATTCCGGGATGTTCATGATCTACATGCAGGCGCTGCGCTTCCTCACCGACTATCTCAATGATGATGTGTACTACGGAGCGAGGTATGAAGGGCATAATAGAGTGCGTGCGATGAATCAGATCAAGCTTTTGGAGGCGCTGAGTGGTTAAGGGGTTGAACCACATAGGACATAGAACGCATAGGTTACACATAGAAAAATCCCTATGTGCCGTCTATTTCTACTATATGGTTCAATTTTTCTCACCCGAAGATGATCTCTCTGTCT
>DATCLO010000155.1:0-5514 GCA_036563875.1 Cyclobacteriaceae bacterium | reverse complement strand
GGACAGCAGGTTAAACGCCAGCTTCTTATAGAAAGGCGTAGGATCAGCAGTAGTGCCCATAGTAATGGCTTAGACAAGGGGAGAAAGAATGATCATCATCCGGGAACGACGATCATTCTTGCTTGAGCTGGTGATGTCGTCAAACGCTTCTGCCCCGGATAACGCTTACGAGTACTGAGATTATTGCCAGTACAAGAAGGATGTGAATCATTCCGCCTGCGGAATATCCCAGGAAACCAATGAGCCACGCTATTACAAGCACGACTGCTACGATATACAAGATGCTACCCATAACTATATGTTGTTTAGTTTTGTTAGCGTTGTAGAAATCATGTGCCAGATGCGTGAGAGGCCTGAATCAACGAAATGGCATTATATATTGAGAAGAGATTTCCCCATTTTTGGGGACGCGGGGAGACGGACCAACATGAAATCGTATGTGCTATCATAAGCAAGATGTTGCATTGAAGGATGCCTTGATCGATAGGTACCGGGCGACGATGCCATTCGACTACGAACCCATGTTCTATGAAAACGGATTCGATTTCAAGGCATCACCTATATTAACTTCCGCATCGCCTGGCGTCTTTCAGTTGTGCACGTGGGGACTTGTGCCCTGGTGGGTGAAATCGATGAAAGAGGCGGAGTCGCTACGAGTGCGCACCCTTAATGCCGTTAGTGAGGAAATGTTCGATAAGCCCGCGTTCCGTGATGCGGCGGCGGATGGGAAGAGATGTCTTATCCCTTGCACTGGCTTTTTCGAATGGCGATGGTTCAATGGAGGAAAAACGAAGTATCCTTATTTCGTATACCTCCCCGAAGAGCCTATTTTCTCCATTGGAGGACTGTGGAGCACCTGGACTGACCGTCAGACAGGAGAGGTTCTCCATACCTATACGGTGCTCACCACGCGCGCAAATTCCCTTATGGAAAAGATTCACAACAGCAAGAAGCGAATGCCTGTCATCATCCCGAGAGAATACGAGCACGATTGGCTTGGGTCGCGCCTTACGAAGGATGATGTACTTGCATTATGTCAACCCATTGACAGCAAACTGATGGACGCGTATACGATCTCGAAGATGATAACCGACAAAAGGGTAGAGGACAAGAATCAACCAGAGATTACACGCCGATTCGAATATCCTGAACTTGCGCTGCTCGACGGCTGACGCGTCCGTTCGATAATGTAAAAGACAAGGTTGTTGAAAGTGGGATGATTCAGCCTGCGGCAAAGTACCCGGTTGAGGAGTTCGTTGATGTGGCGGTTGCCAAAAATCAGGAAAAACTCAATTTCGGTCACGTTGCGAGGCTGCTTTGAAAATTCGTTGCGGAACAATTTTTTCCATTCCCCGACATTGAATCCGAACCGCAACTTCAGTTCCTCCCACACCAGTTCCATGTGGCGGGCGTCAAATTCATCGCTGATTTTCTTCGGTAGCCCCGTCATCACTGCAACGTTACCACCCGCCAAAACCCTCTGCAATAGCCTTGACAGGGGTTGTCAGAAATGCTGCCAGCCATAAAAAAGACATCCGGCCTGTTTGCGGCAACAGCGCGAAATTGGGGCCTTTTTAGGCATTTTTTACCAGATTGTTTCTATTGACACGGTCACACGGTGACCCCGGAAGGTATTAATGCGAAACCGGGACTCCCCACGTTCCGGTTACAACATAGCCAACCCCCAGGAAAAAAACCGGAAGGTCAAATGACCCCCGGACCAAACACCCATGAAACCTGGGAGACACGATATTGTCCTACTTCCCGACGGGACGGAGGGAAAGGTACTGGAACGTTTTACGACGGACCGGATTACGGTCTATAAGATCCAGAAGGGTCAGGAAATACAGTACTTCGACGAACACAAGGTCAAGCTGAAAAGACGCGCCTTTATCAACCGCGTCAAGGCTATGTTCTCCAGCTAGCCCGTTGTTGACTTATTTGCCCACCCGGAATTTTTTTCGTAATTAGCGTTTCACACAACGCCCAAGCCCCCGTGAAGAAGGTACTGGCCATCCTACTCCTGGTTGTCTTCCTATTCAATGTGGGCGGATATTACGTACTTTTCTGGGGCCTTGACTTTTCAGCAAAGACTAAACTCGCACAGCGGCTCGACTCTGAAGATTACTCCGAACTGGAGACCTTTGAGTTTAAAATTCCTCTTAACATTCCTTATCCCATTCAAAACCGGGGCTTCGACCGTGTGGCTGGTGAGTTTGAACACAATGGTGAATTTTACGAGCTCGTCAAGCAAAAACTCGAAAACGATACGCTTCACATCGTCTGTGTCAAGAATAAGGCGAAACAGAAACTCACACAAGTGTTTGAAAAATACGCCAGGGTTTCTAACGATGCAGACGGCGCTGCCTCCAACGCCGGCAACGACCTCCTGAGCAAAATCGTCAAAGACTTTAACTCACCATCCCTCGCGGAGATTATCAAAGGCAACGGCTGGAGCCGCGCACTTGAGTACGGTGGTACTGCATCGGCCGTAATCAAGATGATCAGGGAAGTCATCTCGCCTCCGCCCAATTCCTTCCTTTCGTAAGAAATTTCCTGTTCGTTGACAGGGTGCTTACTGATGGGCTATTGCCCTTTGGAAGCGTATGTATGCACGCGCCCAAGGCGCGGTGTATCAGCCTAAACTTTTGATTAACCCCCAAACAACTATGAACAACTATACCCGCATGTTGCTGGTAGCGGCTTGCCTCTTTGCAGGGGACGGGCTCCTTCTGGCACAAACACCCACAGACGCAGTAATGATGAAGCCGCGCGAGGCGTGCCTGGCTGTGATGTACGACCATGGCAAATTCGATGAATACTGGGAAGGAAGTAAGCTTCGGACCAACGCCACCATCGCAACTGTACATCGAAGAACCATCATGCCGATGATTGCCATAGGTATCATCGACAACCTTAATGTAATCATTTCAACACCTTACGTCCGTACAAAGTCGGATGAACCCAACGGAGGCAAGCTGGAAGGAGCAAAGGGCTTCCAGGATTTTGGCCTGGTGGTAAAATATCGGTTCCTCAACAGGGAAACCGAGACAGGGAAAGTGGCCTTCGTTGGTGCATTGGGATTTTCAACGCCGATGACCAATTACTTGTCGGACTACCTGCCGTACAGCCTTGGCTTTGGCGCTCCGGAAGTAAGTGGACGTGCCATCGTGCAGTATGAATGGAACAGTGGTTTCTACGCCCGTGCATCAGGTGCTTACCTGTGGCGCGGAGAGACTGAGGCAGAGCGCGACTACTACTATGCTAACGGTAGCTATTACACAGCATGGATGGATGTACCAAACGCCGTCAACTTTCAACTTGTGGCAGGGAAGTGGTTCTTTGGTCACTCCTTCCACGTTGAGGCACTGTACAACTCAACGACATGCCTGAGTGGCGACGACATTCGCGCGTACAACGCTGCTCAACCTACAAATAGAGTGGAAGTAGGGCAGGTGGGACTGAATGCTCAGTACTTCTTCCCGAACATCAAGGGATTTGGTGTGCTGGCCTATTACTCACAAATCATCAGTGGGCGCAACATGGGCAAGTTCACTAATCTGGGTGCCGGCCTTACCTATCAGTTCAAATTCTAACCCCTCAAGTCCGCAACTATGAAAAAGAGATATATATTATCCCTTCTTGGCGCATGCCTCACGATGCTCTTTGTTGTGTCCTGCGATCGTGAACTGCCGGTCAACTTAAACTACAAGCATTACGATTTTGCATCGCTTGATCCGAATGGAGGCACATGGACACCGGTCCTCCTCTCGTCTCCGGAACAACTCGACGTACCGGAACCTGCGGATGTAAATTCCGCCGAGTATCAGTCTGAGCTTGCCGACCTAAAGGCTGCGATGTCGAATCTGACTTCCCAACAGCGGTCAGCCGTCGAATACTGGACCAACAACCCTTCGATCCGTTGGATGGAGATCGCAATGGAGCTTGTGGCCAAGTACAACTTAATTCCCGGTCCCAATCCGGATGGAACGTACACATTGCCGAGTCCTGCTAACCCTGCAGGTCCGCCGCCGTTCCCCTTTGCACACCCGGCTTATTCATCCCGCGCATACGCTCACTTGAGTGTTGCTCAGTTTGACGGCTTGATTGCCGCGTGGCACTACAAATTCCTGTGGGAACGCCCCGCACCCTCGAAAGTGGATCCGTCTATCGATCCCGCATATGGAGAAAGCGAGTTGCCTTCCTATCCTTCTCATGGCGCTGTAATCGCTGCTGCCTCCCGCGATGTCCTGACAGCCATGTTTCCCCTCGAAAAGGATTACCTGGCTGCACGCGCTGCAGAACACCTCAACAGCCTTAAGTGGGCAGGTGAAGCAGTACAAAGCGACATTGAGGTAGGTGCGTACATCGGCAGCGAAGTAGCCAAACTCGCCCTGGCACGTGCCAGCGCCGATGGTATGAGCAAAGCTCAGACCCCCAAACCTGTGTCAGATTCAATAAAGCAAGCTGCGATCGATCGCTTCGGCTGGTATTGGGAAAACCAGGAAATCCCTCAGCGTCCCGTCGGTCTTGCGCCTTTGTACGGCAGGGTAAAGATGTGGAGTGTGCCTAACGTCGAGATGACCCGTCCCGGTCCGCCTCCGGCCATCGGTTCTGCTGAATACGAGGCTGATGTTGAGATACTGGTTTCGCATCAGAATAATATGACGGAAGAGAAACGCCGCATTGCGAACTACTGGCAAGACGGTCTTGGCACCTATACTCCTCCTGGTCACTGGAACACCATCGCATTTGACTACATCGTAAAGTACAAGATGAATCCTTTGCGGACGGCGCGCACACTCGCGTACTTGAACATGGCCATCCAGGATGCAGGTATCAGCTGCTGGGATGCGAAATACTATTATCACTACCCGCGTCCCATTCAAATGATCCCAGGCTTTAAGACTATAGCCGGTACGCCCAACTTCCCAAGCTATACCTCTGGTCACAGCACGTTCTCGGCAGCGGCTGCTGAAGTACTAAGTCACATTTTCCCTCAGGAGGGCGAAATCTTCAGACAATGGGCCGAAGAGGCAGCCATATCAAGGGTGTACGGAGGCATTCACTGGACTTTCGATTCCGACGTAGGTCTGGAGCAAGGTAAAGACGTAGCGTCATATACTGTTGCCAGGATGGCAACTGACGGAGCAGAATAAACAACTTGATGGCGAAGCTGGTGATGTTGTTTCGCCGGCTTCGCTGTCAGTTTCTTCACAGGAGACATTTATTATCGACAAAACCAGGTGAAATGAAAACGTTAAAACCAGGTGAAATGAAAACGTTGGTGGTTGGCCTGGGATTGCTGCTCGCGGTTGTGGTGGCCAATGCCCAGGACGGTTTTGAAGTCACGGGTCGTGTTGTTGATGCCTCTGGAGGCGGACCGCTGGCAGGCGCACAAATTGTCGCTGCCGGGGGTACTGGAACAGTGGCGGACCGAAACGGAGCATTCCGCGTTCGTGTTTCATCCGACGATCCGCACGTTACAATCAGTTTTCTTGGTTACTTGACGCA
>DATCLO010000154.1:0-27636 GCA_036563875.1 Cyclobacteriaceae bacterium | reverse complement strand
CGTGATCACAGAGGGCGTGTTTGGGATGTCTGGCAAACAAGGCAATCTCAAAGGCGTTGCAGAACTGAAGAAGAAATACAATTTCCGCTTGTTTGTCGATGACGCTCACGGCTTTGGAACTATGGGCAAGACAGGTGCCGGTACAGGAGAGGAGCAGGGTGTGCAGGATCAGATCGACATCTACTTCTCCACGTTTGCCAAGTCGATGGCCGGCATCGGCGCGTTTGTCGCCAGCGAGAAACGGATCATCAAGTACCTCCGTTACAGCGTTCGCTCGCAGATATATGCCAAGAGTCTTCCGATGGCAATGGTGCTCGGTGCGCTTAAACGGATGGAACTCCTTAAGACGCGCCCGGAGCTGAAAGACAATCTGTGGAAGATCGTAAAGGCATTGCAGAACGGTCTCCGCGAAAGAGGCTTCTACCTGGGCGATACGCAATCACCCGTTACTCCCGTGCTCTTCAAGGGTGGGGTAGGTGAAGCTGCCAATATGGCAATGGACCTCCGCGAGAACTTCAATATATTCTGCTCTGTGGTGATCTATCCTGTTGTGCCTAAGGATGTTATCATGTTCCGAATCATCCCTACAGCAGCGCATACCCTCGACGATGTGGAAGAGACGCTGTCCGCATTCTCAGCCCTCAAAAAGAAGCTGGATGATGGGTTTTATCGTAAGGAAGAACTGGTGGCGGTGACCCGTCCCCGGTAAAAAAAGTGCCTAAAACGGTTGAATTTTTGGGTTTTTCTTTAAATTGGCAGTAGAAACTTAAATTTTCCATCTTAAATCCTTAAGGCAATGCAAAAATTTCAGGAACTCAAAAATCTCATAGCTTCACTGGAAAGTGACATTGATAAGTTCTACAACAAGGGCAACAGCGCTGCCGGTACCCGTGTTAGAAAAGGCATGCAGGAACTGAAAACCATTGCCCAGGCGATTCGGGCGGAAGTTCAGGAATTAAAGAACAAGGCCAGCTGATTGCGCTTATCGAGATTTTGAGTTTAGAATGAAGATATTAAGGGGATAGCTACACCGGCTATCCCTTTCTTTTTGATTTCGCGTAGGCATCCGCGATTTTTTTCCTCAACTCCTCGGAAGCTGGTGCCATCGGAAGACGTGTATGAGGCCCGCAAATGCCCATTTCTGCAAGAAGTTGTTTTACGCCGGTCGGATTTCCTTCGGCATACATCAGCGGATTGATTTCAAGAAGGCGGAATTGTTCACGACTGGCCTTTTCGAATTGCCCCTCTAACGCGTACTTCTTCATCCGCGCAAAAATGCCCGGAAAGGCGTTCGCCAACACTGAAATCACACCACGCGCTCCAATGCTGTATAAGGGCACCGTCATCAGGTCGTCGCCCGACAACAGCAGAAAATCTTTCGGCTTTCCCTGCGCAATTTTCATGCATTGCTCGAGGTTTCCTGAAGCCTCCTTGACGGCAACAATATTCGGATGCTCCGCGAGTCGCAGCATCGTTTCTGCCGTAATGTTGGTGCCGGTGCGCCCGGGAATATTGTAGATAATGATCGGAACCGGGCATGCATCTGCAACCGCCGTAAAGTGCATCACAACGCCTTCCTGCGAGGGTTTGTTATAATAGGGACATACCGAAAGCACAGCATCAACACCCGTGAAATCCGTTGCGTGTATTTCTTCGAGCACGTGACGCGTATCGTTACTGCCTATGCCGAACACCACGGGAAGCTTCCGGGGATTATTGTCCAGTACAAACCGGAGTACGTCAGCTTTTTCATCGCGTGACAGCGTAGCTGATTCGCCGGTTGTCCCCAAAACGACAAAATAATCGACACCACCGTTGGCGGTATGGCGCAACAGCTTTTTCAGGCTCTTGTAATCTATCGCCCCATCTTTTTCAAAAGGTGTGACCAGGGCAACCCCGGTACCGATAAGCTTCTTCATCGGGTTATCGCAATCGCGTTGTGTATTTGTACAGACTCTCCATTAACTCATGCGGTCCGCCTTTGCTTTCGACCATAAACTCAAAAAACGGCTTTCCGGTTTCCCAGTAATGGCCGAGACGGCATTTTGCTTTGCACCGCGCCAGCAAATTAAGAATTAACGGATTCGGATCGGTGTCCAGATAGAAAAGATAATCGAACTCAATGTTGGCGAATTTCAGGGCGAGGGGAGAGGTAACATTCCCCCACATGTTGAAGTCCTTCTTCGTAAAGAAATCAAACAGGAATTCATAATTCTGCTTGTCGTCCGGGAGAAAGCACAGCACCGTCACCTTCTTGCCATCCTTTTCGAGCCTCTTCACAAGGTCCTTGATGTTGTTGTGCTTCTGCTTGTCTTCCACCGTGAACAGGATGCCCACCTTTTGCGCTTCTGCATAAGGAAGACAGGTGCGCACGGACTTGTTCTTCCTCAGATGATTGTTCGTACTGATTTGCAGAAAATTAAACATCCCGAAGTATACTCAATTTCCCTTTAAGAGCGACTCGAACTCTTCTTCAGTGATAATCGTAACGCCGTTTTTTTTGGCCTTTTCCAGTTTAGCTGGACCCATGTTCTCGCCAGCGAGAAGATAGTCCAGCTTGCCTGATACAGACGAAAGGACCCGGCCCCCATTGCTCACAATGATCTCCTTGAGTTGATCGCGCTCATAATTCCTGAAAACGCCGGATATGACAAATGATTTGTTGTTCAACTTGTTGCTTACCTGACTGACGGTTTTCTCATCAACTGCAAATGAAAGCCCCGCTTTCTTTAGTCGCTCCACTTCCCGGATATTCTCCCGATCCCTGAAGAACGACCAGATACTTTGCGCGATTTTTTCGCCGACTTCCGGAGCGGCCAGCAACTCTTCAACACTGGCGTTTGCAAGGTTGTCGATGTTCTTGAAATGGCGCGCCAGCTTCGCAGCTACGGTCTGCCCGACATAACGAATCCCCAATGCAAAAAGCACGTTGGCAAATGGAGCATTCTTCGATGCCTCAATACCCTTGAGCACATTCTGCGTGGATAGTTCCTTAAAACCCTCCAGCTTCATGATGTCCTCTCGGGTGAGGTCGTAGAGATCGGCCGGACTTTTCACCAGGCCAAGACGATATAATTGGTCTATCGTCTTCTCGCCCAGGGATTCGATATCCATCGCCCTCCGCTGAATGAAATGCTCGATACGTCCTGTAATCTGAGGTGGACATCCGGTAGTGTTCGGACAGTAGTGTGCCGCTTCACCTTCATGACGAATGAGCGGTGTCCCGCATTCAGGACAATTACTGATGTACGTTACGGGCTCCGCGTTGGGCGCACGCTTCGAGAGGTCGACACCCGTCACTTTGGGAATGATTTCTCCGCCCTTCTCAACGAAGACGTAATCTCCCACACGCAGATCAAGCCGCGCAATCTCATTCGCGTTGTGCAATGATGCGCGCTTAACCGTCGTTCCCGACAAGAAGATCGGCTCAAGCTCGGCGACCGGCGTAATCGCGCCCGTTCTTCCTACCTGGTAGGTGATGCTCTTGAGCTTCGTGCTTTGGCTTTCCGGCTTGTATTTGTAGGCAATGGCCCATCGTGGACTCTTTGCTGTGTATCCCAGTCGTTCCTGTTGACTGAGGCTGTTGATCTTGATCACTACGCCATCCGTTTCAAGCGGGAGCGTCGCCCGTTTGGTTTCCCACTCGTCGATATAGTCAAAGACGTCTCTTAATGTAGCGCACTTCCGATACGTCGGTGACACATTGAACCGCCACTTTTCCAGGAGGTGAATGCCTTCTTCATGGCTTTCGACATCGAGGTCATCACCGAGCAGCGCGTAGACATAACAATCGAGCTTGCGGCGCGCAACTTCCGCTGAATCCTGCATCTTCAACGTTCCGGAGGCTGTGTTGCGCGCGTTGGCGTAACGCTCCTCACCAATGTCTTCGCGTTCGCGATTGAGGGCTTCAAATACTTTTCGCGGAAGGAACACTTCGCCGCGTACTTCAAACATGGGCGGAACATCTCCCTTAACGGTAAGGGGTATGTTTCGTATCGTTTTGATGTTAACGGTGACATCATCGCCTCTCACACCGTCGCCACGTGTCACGCCGCGCACCAGGCGACCATTCTCATAGGTGAGACTGATGGACACACCGTCGAATTTCATTTCGCAGAAATATTCGTACGACTCTCCCTCGAGAGCGCGCTTAACGCGTCCGTCAAATTCCTCAAGCTCTTCCCGGCTGTATGTGTTGCCCAGTGAGAGCATTGGGTACCTGTGATAGACAGTGGCGAATTCCTTGGTGATGGTTCCTCCAACGCGCTGTGTTGGGGAATCCGGGCTCTTGAATTGAGGGAATTGCTCTTCCAGTGCTGCAAGCTTCGCTAACAGCTGGTCGAATTCATAGTCGCTGATTTCAGTGCGGTGCTGCTGGTAGTATAACTCGTTGTGCCTGTTTATCTCTTCAGTCAGTTTCTGAATTTCCCGGGCAGCCTGTTCAGCGGTCATCGTGTTGAAATATGTGCTCTAAAGTTATAATGAAAACGACATTTTGGAAAGGTGACGGCAGCCACCTATTCTCCCGGAGAAACAATCAGGGAATTGTCCTGAGGTATCACATCGGCGAGGACACCGGAGGGATCAATGTCGATCCGTGCGACCTGCTTCCCAGGATGGCTCAGCTCCAAAAAGTAGTTGGGTTCAACCCAATTCCAGGTCGGCGCCACGTGCCACGACGGCGCTACAGGTTTGGTAGCTACCGTTTCATTGAGGGGAATGTGAACCATCTGCTCTGTGCCGTCCCGATAAGTGACCTTTAAATCGATGGGCATCGGGAGTTCGCCCTTACGCGTGAGCCGAACGACAGAACTTCCCGGGTTGGTCTCAACGCCTTGTACGGCGTAGTCGATTTGTTTCGTCGTATGTACCCACAGATTGAGATACCACTTGAGTTGCATACCCGACGCTTTCTCCATAATGCGGATGAAGTCCGACGGATTGGGGTGACGGAACTGCCAGGTTGCGTAGTAGGCTCGCATGGCTTTGCGGAAGTTTTCGTCGCCGACAATGTACTTCAGGTGTCTCAGGATAATGCACCCTTTGAAATAGGAAGCCGTGCGATACGCATCGTTGGTCGTGAAGAAGTCAGCCCATTGTGCCATCGGCTCCTCCTTTCCGGCGCGCACCACGGCGCGGTATCCGTCATAGACGCGTCTGTGCGGCTCTGCCTCATCGAGGATCGCGGCCTTGGCCTCGTTTTGGTAATACTGCGCGAAGCCTTCGTCCATCCAGGCATATGCCGCCTCGTTGGTAGCAACGACGCCCTGGAACCAGGCGTGGGCAGCTTCGTGATAGACCGTGCTTATCGTACTGGCCGGCTTGCCTTCACCTACCACGAAGGTGCACATTGCGTATTCCATTCCTCCGTCGCCAGCCTGTATCACAGAGTATGTCTCGTAAGGATATGGGCCGACGTGTTCATTCATGAACTGGAAGAAGCGTACGGTCAGCTCAGGAAGGCTTTCCCAAACCTTTGTCTTTGAGTTCGGTTGATAAAAGAAGTGAAGCTCCGGTCCGTTGGGAACGCGTGTACGAAGGTGCCGGTAATCAGGATCAGCAGCCCAGGCAAAGTCGTGTACGTTGCTCGCGCGAAAGCGCCACGTAAGTGTTGCGCCGTTTCTCTTTCTTGCCTTTTCTGCCGTCTTGCTGTTCGACTCATAACCATGTCCGATAGAATCGGCATTGACGAGCACGCCTGTGCCCGCGACGACATATCGCGAGTCGATGGTAATATTCACCTGGTAGTCACCCCATACGGCATGGAATTCGCGAGCCACGTAGGGATTCAGGTGCCATCCTTCAGGATCATACTCGGCTAATTTAGGATACCATTGCGCCATGGAGTAGTCGATCCCTTCACTGTTATTACGCCCGGAGCGGCGAATCTGAATCGGGACTTGCGCTTCGAACTGCAATTCGAGGACCGTTGCGCTGCGCGGTAGCAGCGGCTTCGCCAGTTGCACTTCCAAGAGCGTTCCATATTGTTTGGTGACAACTGGCATTCCATCTTGCTTCAATGCACTCACCTTTTGGTAGCCGATTTCATCCGGCTGAAGCTTTGAGATACGATCTCCAATCCTTTGATCCGGATCTGCTATGTATCGCGACCGGACATCCATCATGCTTCCCGGTTGGAAGGCGTTGAAGTAGAGATGATAGTAAACCTTCGTTAAAGTGTCGGGTGAATTGTTGTGGTAGACAAGTTTCTGGGTGCCTTTAAGGATATGCGTTTTTACATCCAGGACGACATGCATGAAGTAGTCCGCGCGCTGTTGCCAACGGGGTTCCTGGGCAAAGCAAGTATTTGTAATAGTTAAAGTGTATCCTAATAAACAACAGACTTTCAGCCAGTTAATGCCTTTCATTGTATCCAGGTATAAGGGGACAAAATATGGAAATAGAAAGTAAGGTCAAAGGGCGAGGTGATTGTGCGAGCTCAATGGGGGGCCTTCGCTCGCACATGCCGGCGCGCGTCCACCGCTCAGGATGACAGGTGGTTCTTAAGGGAATTCTACAAATCAAGATTAAATACAACGCTCGCTGACAAGTATCCGCTGTTTTCCAGGGCCAGCGGTTCGTCAGCAACAGGGCGAGGAATGTTGTAGGTGTAGGTGATATTGAAAAGCCAGTTGCCAACGGTGAGGTTAAGAGGAGCGCTGAAGGCGTAGTTCATGATGCCGAAGACAGTGCGCTCAGTGATGCGGTAACCAAATCGGTCGCCGAATTTCAAAATGTCTTCAAGACTCGTTCGTCGTACGATTTCAATTTCAGTAATCCGCTGGTCGCCCAGTAGGATATAAACTGAGGGATAGAAGGTGATCCGATCGAATCCAAGAAAATCGGTTTTTCTCAGATTGGCGTTGACGCCGGGCATGATTCGGTTCGCCATGGCGTCGCCAAAGTAAAGGGAATAATCCAGACGGAAAGAGACGGGCTTGAAGTCTACCATACCTGAGACACTTGCTGAGTTCGAATACGGGACGTAGTAATCATCCTCATAGTTGTAAAAGAAGTGGTCGAACGATCCCAGCACGGAGATTCTTTCGCTGATCATGTAAAGGTATCCGACGGACATCGTCGTCAGATAGAGGTTAGGCTCGAAGTCGCGGCTCCAGTAGGCCGTGACGTCGGCATACAAACCCGACTTGTGGTAGTACGTAATTCCGGGGGACAGACCAAACTGTGATATGCCGAGCGTCCGACCAGCATCGAGAATATTGCTGTTGTAGCCGAGCCTGAGCGAGAGGCTAGAAGCCCCTTCTTCTTCCATCGTCATCAGGCTGTCAATAAGACGAAAGATCGCCAGCGAATCAGCGTAGGTGAGAAGGGAGTCTGGGGTAGTTTTAATTGAGTCGGGTACCTGGGCGCGCAAGGGCGCCAGGGACCCGGCACAAAACAGTAAGCCTACTAAGTAGCGGCTGCGCATGCGCCTGTGCTATCAGTTGTTGCGTTGCCGCAGCCTTTCCTGATGCCGCTCCCGAAATTCTTGTCTACGATCCATTTGCTGTCGGCGTTGCTGGACCTGACGCAATATGATTCGTGTGAATTCCTGTTCAGCATTGCGCAGGCGGACCAGTTTTTCCGCAGGGATTACCTGCATCATCCTGCCTGAATAATCCTTTTCCAGGTCGAGTTCCTTTTGCCGGATTTCCAGCCCAAGATTGACAAGCTCTTTCTCATCAGTGCCTTGTCTCCTGGCCTCGCGATAGCGCTGCCGGAGTTCCTGGCGTTTGGTGGCAAATTCGCGATAGATCGGCCAAAAGCGTTCGGCTTGCTCGGGAGTAAGGCCAAGTCTTTCCGTGATGTAGGCGGCGCGCGCGGCGTCAATGCGGGCGGCGACTTCCGGCCGGGTCTCTGCTTCAATTTCTTCAGGCTCCTGAGCATAAGCGAAAGACGCGCTCAAGGCTACAAGGGCAAGCATCAACAGGTTCTTCATCTTTTTCATTGTTTCAAGGTATCGTTAATATCAAGCGTAAACTCGTCCAGCAGCATTTCCAGCTCATCCTCATCGAATGTAGTCTCGTACACTTCATTCTCGATGGCAGCCACATCTTCCGTGGTCAGATCTCCGTAGGGGATGAGATCCTCAGTAACGAGTCCATATTCCTCGAGATAAGTCACCAGTTGCTCGGTCTCTATGGAAGCGAGAATCGCCTCAGGGTCCTCAGGTGCCTTTTTCAGCCACCATCCGGCGAATATTGCGCCGGCGATAAGGATCGGCAAGGCATACCGGACGGCCCCGCCCCACAGCCAGGAAGGGGAACGGTCGCGGCTTTCGGCCGCAATCCGGGCCTGTATACGACCGGGGAGCTGATCAAAATAGCCCTCGGGCACGTCAAAAATCTTCTTCCTGGGTATGTCTTCAAGCTTTTTCATTGCTGGATATTTGACAGATTTTCCATGGTAGGGTTTAGTCGCTTTTCAGAAGTTCCTCGATTTTTTTTACCGCATGGTGATAACTGGCCTTCAGTGCTCCCACGCTGGTGTTCGTGATTTCCGAGATATCCTCGTACGTCATATCATCGAAGTATTTCATGTTAAAAACCATCCGCTGACGGGTAGGAAGCGTAAGCAGCGCTTTTTGAAGCTTGAGCTGAATTTCGTCGCCATTCAGGCCAGGCATCGAGTCCAGCTTTCCGGACAACTCACTCTCAACATCGCCAATCGGAAGGAAGAAGCGTCTTTTCTTGCGTTGGAGGAAATTGAGGCACTCGTTGGTGGCAATCCGGTAGATCCACGTGAAAAGTCGGGCATCCTCCCGAAAGCTGTCGATATTGCGGTGCACCTTAATGAACACCTCCTGCGTGACATCGTCAGCGTCGTCGTGGTCGATTACCATCTTCCGGACATGCCAATACACCTTTTGCTGGTACGCGCGTACCAGCAGGTTAAAGCCGTAATTCCGCGTTTCCGGATTACGAATTTTTTCCAAGAGCGCTCTGTCGTCCAAAGTGCAGGATTCAGGTATGCGGGTTAGACCACTTCGGCCCGAAAGGGTTTAAAAATGCTGCAAGTTGCGATTTTGCTACCGGATGGCCGAAAGAATGTCGGCGAGCCGCTCGTATTGCTCCTTCGAATGCGACGGGAAGTTGGCAAACCAAACGTTATTCCCCATGAAACAAGCTGAAATGGCGTGCTTTCGGAGTTCACTTTCCACCCGCCCTATGTCGCCCGAACGGGCACCAATTAACGTCCTGGAACGTATAGCCTTTTCCTTAACTATCGGTTGGATCAACGGATGCTGATCAAGCAAATGATAAAGCAAGGACGACTTATACTCGATCTCGCGACGAATGGTAATTATCCCTCTGCTTAACATATCACCCAGCACACCACCCAGAACCGAAACCCAGGTAAGATTTAGAGCGGGATGAATTGCCCCCGGTTTTGATAAAGGAAGATTTTGTTGCCATCGTTCATTGACGACAGCCGCACCAAGTCCTGCCGGCATTCCAAATCCAAAATGAAATTCGAGGAAGACCGCGTCAACACTTTCCAATGGGAGAGAGGCGTAAGGCCACGCCAGCGAAGCATCCACTGCAACGAGCTTGTCGTTAACCTTCTCGCGTAAACGCGCGAATGTATTCTGAGGCAACGAAGTACCGCTTCTTTCCGTGTGACGCGTGATGAAGAGTTTTGCGTTGTTGTCTGTCGTCAGGTCCTCAGTCAGCAAGTCGTCGTGAGAAAGTAATGAATTGCCACTCGACACGCGTATCGCTTCATCAACAAAGGAGGCTGTTTCAGGAAGAAACAATACGTCATGCGTGTTCGGAATATCAAGTAACGTCTTCAATTGCTTTGCCACCTGCTGCACCAGTTCGCGGGCCTCGTCGCTTTCAGGCAACATTTCAGGAATACGAAGTTTAAACGCCTGACGTACGTGATCGCGAACTGAATGAAAGAGTTGGGACGGTCCGGTTTGAAGGTTGATCATACGAATCGCAAGGTACGATTTTTGGAGGGCGAACAGTACTGAAGGATTTCTGCGTGCTTGTTGAAAAATTAGAAATTTATCAAGAGTCCACCGGAATCTTTATTGTCGTATTTTAGCGTTGAATCCACTCGGATCCGGGACACGTTTGCTGAACCTAACACGAAAACAATGCCGAGTGAAGCCCTTTGACAAAACCAGGCCTCACCCCGACTCGTCGGGGCCTCGCCCTAAAAGCAGGATAACAGTGGAAGGTTGCGGCGAATGGGCAGCTCAAAACCTGTCTTTTGGAGGTTCAGAAACACCTCTCCGGATCTGGTGGGTTCTTTCTTTTTCTGCCCGTCAATACAATACCCTGAACTTAATGGTGTGCTCTACCTTGCGTAGTGCCTTGATCACTTCTTTGTCGTACGCCTTGTTGATGTCCGTAATTACGTAACCAATTTGCTCGTTCGTCTTCAGGTATTGACCTACGATGTTGACACCGGTGTCGGCAAGCAAACGGTTAATGCGTGCAATGACACCCGGAACGTTTTCGTGAATGTGAATCAACCGATGCGCATCCTTCAATGTTGGCAAAGTGAGGTTAGGGAAGTTCACGCTGTTTGATGTACTGCCTGTATTGATGTAGTCAGCAATCTTGGCCGGCACAAAATATCCAATGTTCTCCTGCGCCTCAGATGTACTTCCACCAATGTGTGGTGTAAGAATAGTGTTAGGCAGACCGCGAAGCGGCGACAGAAATTCCTCATCGTTGCTCGCAGGCTCTTCGGGAAATACATCAATGCCACAACCAGCAACTTTTCCTGACAGAATGTTTTCCCTGAGCGCATTGATGTCGACAACATGGCCGCGACTCAGATTGAGGAATATCACCCCTTTTTTCATGAGATCGAACTCATTCGGCCCGATCATATTGGTGTTTGATTCACGACCGTCCACATGCAGCGTCACCACGTCTGCCTGCTCCAGCAACTCATTCAAGCTGCGGCACTTCACGGCGTTGCCGAGCGCGAGCTTTTCTTCGCGATCGTAGTACAGAACCTTCATGCCCAGTGCTTCTGCAAGCACGGATAACTGTGTGCCAATGTTGCCGTATCCGATAATGCCGAGTTTCTTTCCACGAATCTCGTAGCTGCCCTTGGCCGACTTATCCCAAACGCCCTGATGCATCTTTACCGACTTGTCGGGAATGTTGCGAATGAGCATGATCATTTCACCGACAGCCAGCTCAACTACTGATCGCGTGTTGCTGAACGGTGCGTTAAATACGGCGATACCTTTCTGCGTAGCTGTTCGCAGATCAATTTGATTCGTGCCAATGCAAAACGCACCGATCACCATAAGGCGTTTGGCATTGTCGAGTACGCGTTTCGTCACCTGGGTCTTGGAACGAATGCCAAGTACCGACACGTCTTTTATACGTTCACACAGCTCGTCTTCCGACAAAGCTTTCTTCTCCGTCTCTACACTAAAACCTTCTTCACGCAACCGGGCGACAGCAACGGGGTGAACATTCTCCAGAAGGAGCATGTTGATCCGATTCTTCGGAAAAGAAACTTCAGTAGCCAATGGTTTTGTGATTTGTCAAGTTATCCAACACACCTACAGTGTCTTCGTCATACAGATGGCGCTTTCGCTGCATACACCTGAAAACTCTGACGATGCCTGTACTTCTGCGGGAACTTCTTTGCGGTCGACTTCGACGAATCCTTTTCGCTTAAAAAACAGACGAGCGGTTTCTGTCAGGAGATAAATCCTCTCGACGTTATTTTCCCGCGCCAGGTCGATTAGTTCATCCGTGATGCGCGAGCCGAGCGATCGTCCGCGTAATGCATCCTTCACCGCGAGTGAGCGCAGGAGCGCATACGGCCCGCACAGTTCCAGCGCACCCGTCCCGATAAGCCGGTTGCCTTCGTAATATCCGAGGAGCAGATGACGGTCGAGGGACAGATCGTCACATGGAAGGCTCACAGATCGCAGCAACGCGCGGAAATCCTCGAGGCTCTCGGCGTCGCGGATAGGGGCGCTTTTGACTTCGATTTCCATCACTTCGAGGCTTTCTTTCTCTCTATGGCGCGCTGCGCAGCAGAGATGATGGACTTGGTGTTCAGTCCATATTTCTCCAGTAGTTCCACAGGCTGCCCGCTCTCCCCAAAGGTGTCGTTGACAGCCACCATCTCGAGCGGTGAAGGCTGGAAGCGACTAAGCACTTGCGCTACCGAATCACCGAGACCTCCATTGATCTGGTGCTCCTCACACGTAACAGCGCATCCTGTCTTTCGAACCGACGCAAGAATGGCTTCGACGTCCAGCGGCTTTATGGTATGCACGTTAATGAGCTCGACACTAATGCCCATTTCAGCCAGTGCGGCCTCGGCTTCAATGGCAATCCATACCATATGACCGCAGGCGAATATTGTTACATCCTTGCCTTCGATGAGCGTATCAGCCTTGCCAATGGTGAATGGCTTATCGGCTTCCGTGAAGATGGGCCAGCTTGGCCGTCCGAATCGAAGATAGGCAGGACCAACGTGGTCGCCCAGCGCGATAGTGGCCGCCTTGGTTTGATTGTAGTCGCAAGGCACGATCACCGTCATTCCGGGCAGCATTTTCATCATGCCGATATCTTCCAGGATCTGGTGCGTAGCGCCGTCTTCTCCCAGCGTCAGGCCGGCGTGGGATGCACATATCTTGACGTTCTTATGCGAGTAGGCTATTGATTGTCGGATCTGATCGTAAACGCGACCGGTGGAAAAATTTGCGAAAGTGCCGGTGAAGGGGATTTTTCCAACGGTTGCCATTCCAGCGGCAATTCCCATCATGTTAGCTTCGGCAATGCCAACCTGAAAGAACCGGTCGGGAAATTCCTTTTTGAAATCGCCCATCTTCATCGACCCCAGGAGATCGGCGCATAAGCCGACAACGTTGGGGTTCTTTCTGCCCAGTTCGAGCAGACCGGCGCCAAAGCCGGAACGCGTATCTTTCTTCTCTGTGTACTTGAATTTAGTCGCCATGCAATCCTGAGAGATTCGGGTTAGAATTGAGTTGCCGCGAAAGTCGGAAATTATTTCCGTTTCTTCCAGCGCGTGAGCAAATTAGGTCCTGAAATCTGCGCAACAAAGCCCGGTCAGCAAAGCTTAGTCGAAGACGGAAAGATTGAGTGTCTGACCCTGTGAGAGTTCGAAAACTTTGATACCGGTGTACTTACTACCGCCTGAGTCGCGCACCCGGAAGGCAATCTTATATTTCCCGGGCAGCAGGGTGATGCTGTGCTGCGAGCGGCTCGGGTCGAGATGACAAACCCATTGTTCTGTCCCGTCCGCCAAAAGCTCAAACAGGCTGCCGTATCCTTGTGAAACCGTATTGATGTTGACAAGTCCGGGAGCGGGGAGCTCGATGGTTTTCGTCTTGTCCGGCTCGATAACAACGTCAAACTGCCGGCGGGGTAGGGTGAGGGTCTCGATGCGATACGAGCCTGCGAGGTAGCGAAATGTTTCGTTGGCCATCTGCGTGTTGATGATGCGATGATCATTTACCGTACGTACAACCACCTGGAAGCCTGACCGGCGACCATCCTGCTTGACGATCAGATTGCCCTGCGGCACCGGGATTGAAATGACGTTATGTCGGCCGTTAACGATGTTGACGTTGTGACGAACTACCGGCGGTACGGTGTTCACCACAACGGTATAACTGTTGACGGGATCAATGATCACCGTATCGGGGCGACCCCTTGCATCCAGGTAGTGAACAAACTCATAGAAGGGCGTACCAGTCATCCCGTTGAGGAAGGACACGTCGATGTTTGTCTCGTCCGGATTCCCGTCCTTGTCGAGCAACTCAACGCTGACGCTGGTGGTCGAGAATGTAGTTTGTATCGCGTCGTTCAGCACTTTGTTGAAGCTGGTGGAATTGCCGGAGTCAAAATACTGTCCCGCGCACTCCAGTACCTTTCCACCCTGAAGACCAAGGCCAATAATGAAAGGCCGAAGAAATACGCCGCGCCGCTGAAGTTCGATTGAGGTCGCACAAGGGTCACCTTCACAAGATTCTACGCCGTCCGTGATCAGGATGAGGATGTTGCGATATCCGGGGCTGGTCGGGAAATCGGTAGCGGCCTGGAGTAGCGAGTAGGTAATTGGTGTTACGCCCTTGGGTACAATCTCTTTCAGCTTCGCGATGATCTGATCGTGGTTACGCGGCCCGAAAGGCACTTCAAGTTTCGTATCCTGACAGTTGTTGGATTGACGTGAATAACGGTGGCCATATACCCGCAGCGCAAGCTCCAGATTTTCGTTTGCGCGCAGAGAGTCGACAAGCCGTGTGAGGATGCGTTTTGCCACTTCAATGCGCGACTCGCCGTTATGCCAGATACCCATCATCGAACCGGAACCGTCGAGAAGGAAAAGTATCCGGGTTCGCTCAGGTACTTTTTGCTGGACCTTGCGCTGCGCAAACGTCGGTATGGTCGCGGCAGCGATGAGAAATACTGCGATAAGAATGGTAATGTAACGCACCTGAAATCGGATATGGCCCCTTTTCAGCAGTTTAACGAATCCTGCTGAGGTTGCGTGTTAGTATGCAAGAAAAGTGCCGGTATCGGCGCTTTCCGGCTCAGTAATCACCGATTGTCTCCTCGAGTTGGACCAGGGCCTGTTCGAGTTGGGCGTCATCAGGCGCAATGCCATGCCATTTGTGAGATCCTTCCATGAAATCGACACCCTTGCCCATGACGGTATTCATGATGTTAACTACGGGCTTGCCACGTCGTGCCAACGCGCGGGCATTCTCCAGGGATTTGATCGTCAATTCCAGGTCGTTTCCATCAAACTCCTGAACTTCCCAGCCGAAGGCTTCATACTTTCTTCGCAGGTCGCGCAGATCCAGAACTTCCTTTGTCGGACCATCGATCTGTTGACCATTGTGGTCGATGGTTGCGATCAGATTGTCGACCTTATGATGTGCAGCATAGGCTGCTGCTTCCCAGATCTGGCCCTCGTCCTGTTCGCCATCACCCATGAGGACGTAGACAAACCTGTCGTCACCATTCAGCTTTTTAGCCTGTGCTGCTCCGATGGCAACCGACAGTCCCTGTCCCAACGAACCCGAAGCCACCCGAACGCCAGGCAGGTGTTCATGCGTAGCAGGGTGACCCTGTAACCTTGAATTGATGCGACGGAATGTGGCCAGTTCTGACACTTCAAAGTATCCCGCGCGCGCGAGCGTCGCGTACCACACGGGTGAGATGTGCCCGTTCGACAGGAAGAAAAGGTCTTCGCCATGTCCTTCCATATTGAACTTCGGGTCGTGCTTCAATATGTGGAAGTAGAGCGCGACGAAGAATTCCGTGCATCCAAGCGAACCACCGGGGTGGCCGGACTGGCAGGCATGAACCATGCGAACGATATCGCGACGAATTTGAGTGCAGAGTTTCTTGAGCTTGTCGAGATCAGGCTGAGCCATTTTGAAGTGTTTGCGCGAATGTGTTGCGCGAATATAAGGGGCGGGTGTGCATGCTCCAAATTTCGCACACACCGATTACGCAATCGCCTTTCGGTTGCAGAGGCAGACGCAGACGCAGACATTATAATGCCCAAAGTCTGCATCTGGATCTGAATGCGTCTATTTCTTGCGGGAAACGGTCTTCTTTACCGCCGCCTTCTTCCTGGGGGCCGTTACGTCCTTATCCAAAATCTGTGCGGCGTGGTCCTTCGTATTGACCTTATCAATGATGCGTTCGATGACGCCCTTCTCGTCGATAACAAAAGTCTTGCGGGCGGTGCCCATGTATTTGCGGCCGTACAGCGATTTCTCTACCCAGGTTCCGTAAAGGTTGTGAACCTTTTTGTCTACGTCGGCGAGAAGCCTGAAGGGTAGGCGTTCCTTGGCGATGAACTTTTGGTGAGATTGTTCTGTGTCCGTGCTGATTCCAAGCACTTCATAACCGGCTTTGGTCAGCGCCTTGTAGTTGTCGCGAAGGTTGCAGGCTTCCGCTGTACATCCGGGCGTCATGTCGCGGGGATAGAAGTACAACACAACTTTCTGACCGCGGAGTGAGGATAGTTTTACAGTCTTGCCATCCTGGTCGGTGGCGGTAAAATCAGGCGCTTTGTCGCCAGCCTTTAATTCCTTCATTGAATCGTTTGTCTGAAGACCTGTGTGTTGCCCGCGTTGTCGCGAACCGTAAGCACGAGCTCACCCTTGAGGGGTCGGGACTTATCCAGCTTCTCAGACCACAGTGATCCCGACTTGGCGTCGTAGTGCATTAGCAGCCACTCACCGGCAATCGTAGCCTCGTAGGAATCGATACCGGAAAGATCATCACCTATCCGGAATCTCGCGACGGAACTGTTAACTGCCACAGGGCGAATGGTCGGCGCAATGCTGTCGGTCAGCACCGTGAACTCTCCAAACTCACGCGTTTGAAAAGATATCCTTCCGTTAGTGAAGGCACCGCCAAGATAAGTTTTCCTGTTGCCTTCGATCCGGTAAATCCCGATCTGCTTGCTTCGAAGGTAGAACTTTTTCGTCTTCAGTGAAACGGAAATATTGCTTCGCAGGGGAATATCCTTGTCGCCGATTACATAAATCTCCGTGCTGTCGTCAGGGTTGATCCGATACGAGCTGCCAAAGTACAGGGTATCATACAACGCGTTGGCAGGAAAGGTAATGTTGAGGTCGTCGCTGTAATATTTGTACTCGACGGACGGAGGGATGCGCGAACGGAGATTCGTGACGTAGGTTTTATCGTACACAATGACTGAGTCGGGTAGCACCTTTCGCAGGTCGATAAGGTATACCATACCTGCCTGGTTACCATACGCCGGTTCAATCTGGACGACGGAATCGCGAACGTAGAGGAAGGCCTTTTGATCCTCGCCGGGTGCAGGCCGTGACGTGACCATCAGCACGTTGCCAAGTATTTCACCGGTAGGATAGGGTCCTGCTGCGGGCAGATTCTTTACCTGGCTGGAAGGAGGCGAGGGACGAAGCGTAAGGTTGAGCGTGCTTGTATTGGCGAAGGAATCCTTCATCTTTACCTCGACCTTCATGTCGCCTTCGCCTTTGACGTTGAGCATTCCGCGCGTGGGAGACGACTTGTAATAGGGCAACGTATTGCCATCGTCAACATAAAGTTTGTAGAATCGCTTTCCGGACGTGTTTAGCGTTTTGTAGTTCATGAGCACGTGAATCCGGCGTGATTCGGTGATGTCAATCTTCTCTATGGCCTGCCGGAAGAACGGCTTGTCGTTGACCTGTACGTCAATGAAGTTCACGCCACCGTAGAAGGGATCGCGTGCCCGGAATTTGTCTTTAGCGAGTATTTCAATTCCTATTTTCCCATGAGCAAGTATCGGCGTGCGCAGCGTGTAAGCATTGCCGGTACGGTAGGCGTAGAACTCAAAACGTCCAAAGCGGTCGTTGATGCGGGCGTCAGGATCAAGAGTCACGAGCGCGACTTTCTCCACAACGGGAGGGGCATCGTCAACGATTTCTTCGAATCCGAAATCGAGTGGGTTTAGCGCGTTGTTGTTTTTGTCGCGAATGTCGAAGTGCAGGTGAGGGCCTCCCGAACTTCCGGTATTTCCTGAAATGCCGATGAGTTCACCTTGCTCGACGGGAAATTCGTTCTTGTTCAGCCACAGGTCGATGTAAAATGTCTTCTTTCGATATTGTTCCTTGCGGACGTAGTCGGCCAGGCGATCGACGAAGCGGTCGAGGTGTGCGTACACTGTTGTGTTTCCATCGGGATGAGCTATATATATCACGTTGCCGAAGCCGGTCGGACTCATACCAATGCGTGAAACATAACCGGACTTACTGGCAACTACAGGGAGTCCGATCTGGTTGTTGGTACGAATATCAATACCCGAGTGGAAGTGCGAAGTGCGAAGCTCACCCATATTACCGGCCAGTGAGCCGGGTGTACCCGGATTGACAGGGTACAAATACTTTTCGTCACGCGTGAACCGCATCTCCGGTTCGCTGTACTGTGCTTGTACGCTGGACACACCAATGCTGAAAGCCAGTAACAGCAGGTTACCGGACCTCAAATTCCAAAAGCTTCTCATTTTCGATATACGCCGTCAACAAATTCCCAATGGTAACAGGACCAACTCCTTTGGGGGTTCCTGTGAAAATCAAATCACCAACCCGCAGTGTAAAAAATCTGGATATGTACGAAATTATGTAATCGAACGGAAATAACATCAGCGACGTGTTGCCTTTCTGCTTCAGCACGCCGTCGACGTTGAGGTGAAAGTTTATGTTCTTAACGTCCTTAAAGTCTTGAACCGGTATAAAACGCGCCGATATCGGCGCGGAGCCATCGAATCCTTTTGCAAGATCCCAGGGCAATCCCTTCTCTTTGAGCTTTGATTGAAGGTCACGCGCCGTGAAATCGACTCCAATTCCAATTCGATCGTAGTACTTATGCGCAAACTTCTCTACAATGTTTTTGCCATCTTTTGAGATGCGAATTACCAGTTCTACTTCGTGATGCACATCGCTGGAGAAGTCGGGATAATAGAATGGGGCATTATTTTTGAGTAGTGCCGTATCAGGCTTGGTAAAGATTACCGGCTCATCCGGGCGCTGATTATTCAGTTCCTCGATATGCTCGACGTAGTTTCTACCGACGGCAAATATTCTCATGGGGCTGGGTTTGGGAGCAACCGGAATAAGCAAAAATGGCCCGTATTCGTATTTTAGCACAAAATTAGGCGCTATGATCAAAAAAGCCACAATTCTGATATTAACCGGTGTTATAGTCTATGCATGTGCTACCGTGCCGATAACCGGTCGGCGGCAGCTTGCCATGGTATCGAATTCAGAGATTCTACCGTTGGCCAGCGAGCAGTACGAAAAGGTGCTGGATACCAGCCGCATTTCTACCAACACCCAGTATGTTACAATGGTAAAGACGGTTGGATCAAGAATTCAGAAGGCCGTCGAACAGTACATGGCGGAACAGGGAATGTCCGATCAACTCGCCGGATTTGAATGGGAGTTCAACGTGATTGATGATCCAAAAACCGTCAACGCCTGGTGCATGCCGGGGGGAAAAGTAGCCTTCTACACAGGCATTATGCCGATCTGTCGCGACGAAGCGGGAGTAGCCGTTGTTATGGGTCACGAAGTGGCGCACGCCATTGCCAACCATGGAAGGGAACGGATGAGCCAGGGACTTCTGGCCAACGGATTACTGGGTACCATCGCCGGCGCTATGGGACAAAACCCGACGCTGACGCAGCAGGTGTTCATGCAGGCTATCGGTGTCGGTACGCAAATCGGTATGCTGTCGTTTTCGCGGCAACATGAATCCGAAGCAGACAAGATAGGGTTGATCTTCATGGCAATTGCCGGATACGATCCGCATGAAGCGCCGAAGTTCTGGGAGCGCATGACGGAGCATAGTGGTGGTGCGGAACCGCCTCAGTGGCTTTCGACACACCCGTCGCATTCGACGCGTATAGCGGATTTGAATAAGGCGATGCCTGAGGCTCTTAAGTATTACAAGAAGTAAGGGGTGCGCCTGACGGCGCACTTTGTTTTTTGAACCGCGGAAACTTTCTGGCCGTACTAGATCACCACTCACCGTCCAGCCTCCAAATCATTAAGCAGGTAGCGAAACATCAACACACCAACACATCAACACATCAACACACTTTACTGAATAACTCCAACGCCAACCGTGTTATTCGAATGTTCATCAATCAAAATGAACGACCCATTCGCGGGGTTGTCATGGTAACGGTCCACCGGGAGACCTTTGGCAGTGCGCACCTGAACTTGCGCGATGCCGTTCATAGCGATGTTGGCGCCAGGAATTTTCTGAAGTGTGGCGGGATCTTCAATGAAGTCGATCGTTGAGATCTTTGCTTTGGTGTACGCGGTTCCGTGCTGAAGCAAATAGGATTTGCCCGGTACCATTGGATCACGATCGAGCCAGCAGATTCTCGACGTAAATTCACGCTTCAGGTCAGGAATTTCTTCATCGCGAACAATCATGTCGCCGCGACTGATATCAATGTCGTCTTCAAGAACAAGGGTAACAGACTGTCGTGTTTCGGCCGTCTCCAGTGATTGCGTATAACGATCGATCTGCCGTATGACGCTTCTCTGACCGGAAGGAAGTACGGTAACTTTATCACCCACGGAAAAGCGGCCACTCGTCACGCGGCCAGCATAGCCACGATAATCGTGATATTCATCTGTTCTCGGTCGAATGACATACTGTATCGGAAAGCGGGAGGGAAGCTTCGATTCATTCTTATGAACCTCCATCGTTTCGAGAATCTCCAGTAGCGGCCGCCCGTTATACCAGGGCATCTTGGCCGACTTCTTCGTGAGGTTCTCACCGTACAGAGAACTTATCGGCAGGAAGAGAATCTCCTGCGTATCGGATTTAATTTTGCTGCTGAATTCAACGAAGTCGCGTTCAATTTCGCGGAAGCGCGCTTCTGAGTAGTCCATAAGGTCCATCTTGTTGACGCAGACAATGACCCTCGGAATGTTCAGCAGGTTGGAGATGTAGTAGTGGCGGTGCGTTTGCTCGAGAATTCCGTTTCGTGCATCAACAAGAATGATCGAGACATCTGCCTTTGACGCACCCGTGATCATATTACGTGTATACTCAACGTGTCCAGGTGAATCGGCAATAATGAATTTCCGCTTCGGTGTATTGAAGTAGATGTGGGCAACGTCGATCGTGATGCCCTGCTCGCGTTCGGCAATCAGGCCGTCGGTCAACAGCGACAGGTCGAGAAATCCAATGCCCTTTCGCTGGCTGGCACGTTGTATTGCCTCCAGCTTATCTGTAGTAATCGAGTTTGTTTCGTACAACAGCCTTCCGATCAGTGTGCTCTTACCGTCGTCGACACTTCCGGCTGTAGCAATTCTTAATACTTCCATGCTTAAAAATATCCATTCACCTTTCTCATCTCCATTGCAGCCTCAGCGCGCTTGTCGTCGAGACGCGTTCCGCGTTCGGAGATGGTGGTGCTAATGATTTCTTCAATGATTTCTTCGACCGTTGTAGCAGTAGAAGCGAGCGCTGCGGTACAGCTCATGTCGCCTACAGTCCGGAAACGGACCGTGCGGGTTACGAGGACTTCATCAGGGTCCTTGTAAATGAAGTCTGAATACGGCCACAGAACGCCATCGCGTTCCAGTACGGATCGCTCATGCGAGAAGTAGATGGACGGGATCGCGAGGTTCTCTTCTTTGATGTAGTTCCAGACGTCGAGTTCAGTCCAGTTGGAAATCGGGAACACCCGTACGTTCTCGCCCGGATGGATGCGACCATTAAGATAGTCGAACAATTCGGGTCGCTGATTCTTGGCGTTCCATTGTCCAAAGTCGTCGCGCACAGAAAATATCCGTTCCTTTGCCCGCGCTTTTTCTTCATCGCGGCGCGCACCACCCATGCAGGCATCCAGTCGATGTTCTTCGATCGTGCGGAGCAGGGTAGTGGTCTGCAGCATATTTCGACTGGAGAACTTACCAGTTTCTTCTATCACGCGACGTGCATCAATGTCGTCCTGCACATAGCCGACGATAAGTTCAACACCGGTCTCCTTTACAAGCCAATCGCGAAATTCAATCGTCTCAGGAAAGTTGTGTCCCGTATCGATGTGAACCAGCGGGAATGGAATCTTTCCCGGGTAAAAGGCCTTCTGAGCGAGCCGTACAAGTGTGATGGAGTCTTTGCCACCGGAAAAAAGAATCGCAGGACGCTCAAACTGAGCTGCCGTCTCGCGTATGATGTAGATCGCTTCGTCTTCGAGATCTTTCGGAAAAACTTTCAAATACTCACTCATCCTGATCTATCGTTGTTCAGCTGGTTTTGCTTCGTGAAGTCCGCACTCTTTCTGTGTTTGTTCCCACCACCATCTTCCGGCTCTGATGTCTTCACCCGGCAGGATGGCCCGTGTGCAAGGCGCGCATCCAATGCTGGCAAATCCTTTCGCGTGCAGGGAGTTCACGGGTATTTTGTTGGCTTTAATGAAAGCCTGCATTTCATCAAACGACCAATGTAGCAGCGGGTTGTATTTTACCAACTGGAGGTCGGCATCCCATTCTACTACCTGGAACGTTTGCCTGTTCGCCGATTGCCCGGCGCGCAGACCGGTAACCCACACCGTGGCACCCTGAAGCGCTCTGCGCAAGGGCTTTACCTTTCTGATAAAGCAGCATTCCTTGCGGTTTTCCACCGACTCGTAAAAGCTGTTGAACCCTTTGGTGCGCACCAACTGTTCCACGTCGGCGGCATCCGGGAAGTAGGTGTCAACGGTGATCCGATAGCGAGCCCGCGTACGGTCCATTAACTCGTAGGTCTCCTGGAAAAGCCTGCCGGTATCCAGCGTAAAAATAGTAATAGGCAGGTTGTTAGTCGCTATCAGGTGGGTAATGACCTGGTCTTCCTCGCCAAAAGCAGAGGAAAACTTGATTGTGCCCGGCGGCACGCGTCCCACAAGCTGTCGCAATCCCTCTTCAGCCGGGAGGGAACTCAATTCAGCCTTTAATTCATCGAAAAGTGCCACGGTGGCCAGGTTGGTAGACTTTGATGGATTCTGCAAAGGTAGAAAATCTATTAAACCTATAAAAATTATAGACTTTAATCCCTGCAAAAAGGTTCCCGCTATTTCCGAAAGGCGCGGAGTTTTATCTCCGTGAGCTTGCGCTTGGTGTCCAGGGAAAAGTCCCCGTTCATGATCCAATCGTAATAGGCGGGTTCCTCCTTAAGAATTGCTGCCACCTTCTTGTTTCTGTGTTTACCGAAGTTAAATATTTCTTCTCCCTTGTCATTCAGGCACATACGACCAGCCAGATCAACTAAATTTGAAAGTGAAAGCCGACTGAGAACCTCCACGTCGTTGGAGATTTCGCCGATCTTCCGGCCAAGGGTATCGGTGACGACTTCTCCGTTATATTTCTCAACCTGGGCGGCAAGGATTTCCATGCTGGCTTCAGCGTCCGCCTCGGCGGTGTGGGAGTCCTGCAACTCTTTATTAAGATAGAACTTATAAGCCGCGGCAAGGGTCCGCTTTTCCATCAGATGGAAAATCTTCTGGGTATCAATGATCCGTTTCCGGCTGTAGTCAAACTCTACGCCCGCCCGGAGAAATTCCTCTACCAGGAGGGGCACATCGAACTTCAGGATGCTGAATCCTGACAGGTCAGCTCCTTCCAGGAACTTTGCATATTCCTTTGCCACATCCTTGAAGGTTGGCTTGTCCTGCACGTCCTTGTCGTATATGCCATGGATGAGCGACGACTCAATGGGAATTGGGATGGTGGGGTTGATCAGGTTCGACTTTCGGATGATTTCGCCGTTAGGCATCACCTTCACCATACCAATTTCAATGATGCGGTCCTGGGTGATGCTGGTACCCGTCGCCTCCAGGTCGAAAAAAACGATGGGTGTCTTCAGGTGTAACCGCATGGTATCAGTCTTTCAGGTTAGCCACGAGTTGGTCGACCGACAAGCCACCAAAGGTTCCGGAGCTCATGAGCAGCAAATCTTTGTTGCGCCACGATTGTCCGGAAAGATATCGTTCAAGTTCTCCTCTGTCGGTAAACACGCGCACGGAGTCAGAGCCGAAGGCCTCTCGTATGTCGCGCTCACTGAGCGGCTCCAGACGCTTAGCTTCTACCGTACGAGGATCGAAGTAGATGAGTTTCTGCTGCGCACTCTTAAGGGAGTGTTTATACTGAGGAAGGAATCCCTTACTCAGACTGCTGTATGTGTGTAGTTCGAGGCACGCTACCAGTTCGCGGTCCGGGTGTAAGTCGCGAACAGCCTTGACCGACGCTTTCACCTTGGAAGGCGCATGCGCAAAGTCGCGAATGACACTCATCGAATTCTTGCTGGCAACGATTTCCAGCCGACCGGAAGCTCCCTCAAAACTTGTAATAGCTTGATAAAATTGTTCGTGCGTTACACCGATACGCCGGAGCAACTCCCGGGCGCCACCGAGGTTCAGGTAGTTGTGGCTACCGAAGATCTTGATCGGGTAGCGTTCTTTTTCATATGTCAGGTAGACAACCCCGTTCTCCACGACATGGGGCAGCGACTTATAGCCTACAGCCGTTACATCGGTTCGTTCTTTTTTGCCGATCATTACGGCCATGGGATCCTGCTCACAGTAGAAGAGGATACCACCCTTTGGGGTTTGATCACAAAAGATGTCGAACTGCCGTACGTAATCTTCTTCCGTTGGAAACACGTTTGCGTGATCCCAGGCCACACCACTGATCAGACCAATGTGGTGGCGGTAGCGAATGAACTTCGGCACCGGATCGAGTCGTGACGACAAATACTCGTCTCCTTCAATTACGATGATGGGGGCGTCGGATAACCGGACGGTGAGGTCGAGACCTTTAACCCGGGCTCCGATTACATAGTCGAACTTACGGTTCAGGTAGTTGAGAACGTGAACAATGATCGCCGTAATCGTCGTCTTTCCGTGACTGCCTGCAATGACAATTCGTTGCTTATCCCGGGAGCGCTCATAGATGAATTCAGGGAAGGAGCGTATAGGAATACCCAACTCCTGAGCTTTGAGCAGTTCCGGGTTATCGACTTGTGCGTGCATCCCGAGGATCACTTCGTCGATATCGGCCGTAATCTTTTCGGGAAACCATCCTTCCTTTTCAGGTAATAAGCCATTGGCTTTCAAGGCAGAACGTGCGGGTTCGAAAATTTCATCATCAGATCCCGACACCTCATTGCCGGCGCGCTTCAGAGCGATGGCCAGGTTATGCATTACGCTTCCGCCGACAGCTATGAAATGAATGCGTTTATGATCTCCCGGCATCTATTATTTACCTCTTCGTGCCCAAAGTAAATGAAAATGTTCGTAATAGACCAAAACCAGCGGCCCGTGGGTGGTGACAGCAGTTGTCAGGTGGACACCATATCTTGCATGAGTTAGAATATAATGGTACTGGCTAAACTGTCCAACAGAAAGCCACCAAACTTTCCCTGGAAAACTTATGCACAAAGTGTGTGTTAGTCATTTGTGAATACTTTGTTAACAGGTGAAGAAATCGTTTTTATACGTTTGTTGCCCCCGGGTTGAATATCCCGAATCAAACTTTTGAGATACCTACAACAACTACAGCATGGAGCAAGGTAGATCTACGCCCCTGAGACTGAGCAGCAAATCCACCAAACTGGTGGCGCGTGATATCGCTGAAAGCCTTGGCAAACTACCACCTCAGGCGCTGGAATTGGAAGAGGCAGTGCTGGGTGCACTGATGCTGGAGAAGAATGCCCTCAACCAGGTTATCGAGTTTCTCAAGCCGGAACATTTCTACCTGGATGCACACAAGGAGCTGTACACTGCCATCGTCGAACTTTTTAAGGCATCAGAACCTGTCGACATGCGCACCGTTGTCAACCAGCTCCGGAAAAACGGGAAGCTGGAGCTTGTTGGTGGGGCTTACAAGGTTGCGGAACTTACATCAAAGGTTAGCTCTGCCGCTAACATCGAATACCACGCGCGTGTCATTATTGAAATGGCCATCAAGCGCGACCTTATTCAAATCGCCTCTCAGATTCACCAGGATGCCTACGAGGACACCACCGACGTATTCGAACTGCTCGACAGAACCGAGCAAAAAATATTCGAGATATCCGACTCCAACCTGAGGAAGAACTACGACACGATGAAGAACCTGATGTATCGGGCCATCCAGGAACTTCAGCAACTCAGGGAACACAAAGACGGACTCACGGGTGTACCTAGTGGCTTTACGGCACTCGACCGCATGACGTCGGGATGGCAGAAGTCAGATCTTATCATCATCGCTGCGCGACCTGGTATGGGTAAGACGGCGTTCGTGGTATCGGCCCTTCGGAATGCCGCGGTCAACTTCAACATACCCGTAGCCATCTTCTCACTCGAAATGGCATCTGTTCAGCTCGTCAACCGGATGATATCCGCCGAAGCGGAACTCGAAGGTGAGAAGATCAGAAAGGGTAACCTTGCCGAATTCGAATGGGCACAACTCGTACACAAGACCAACCGGCTGTCAGCAGCACCCATCTTTATCGACGACACACCCGCGCTTTCTATTCTGGAACTCAGAGCAAAATCGCGGCGCCTCAAAGCAGAGCACAACGTACAGCTTATTGTCGTGGACTATCTCCAACTCATGCGCGGGGAGCAAGGGGGTAACCGCGAGCAGGAAATTGCGTCCATCTCCCGGGCGTTGAAGGGTATAGCGAAGGAACTCAACGTTCCGGTTATCGCGCTGTCGCAGTTAAGCCGTGGTGTTGAAACCCGTGGTGGCGACAAGCGGCCTCAGTTGTCTGACTTGCGCGAGTCGGGTTCCATCGAACAGGACGCTGATATCGTCATGTTCCTTTATCGTCCGGAGTACTACAAGATTACTGTCGACGAAGAGGGATTGCCCACTCAGGGTATGGGCGAGGTTATCATCGCAAAGCACAGAAACGGTTCCGTCGGCAGCGTCAAGCTCAAGTTCATTGGCAAGTACACGAAGTTTGCTGACTTCGACGAACCCACGCCAGGCGACAATCCGTTCAGCGGAATGATCCGTCTCGGAAGTCGCGTAAACACACCACCCGATCCGGGCCCGGAACCCGAGCCGAGGGATCCGGATGAAACGCCTTTTTAGAGGAAGCAATGGGCAGTCGGCAAGGGCAGTGGGCAGTGGGAGTGAAGATTGAAAGTGACGAAAAGGTGGTATTATTGCAGTAATTACAATTATTACCACCCATCGGATATGAAAGCCCTCGTACTCACGGCGCCCGGGAAGATTGAATTAATGGACGTACCCAAGCCTGTGTTGTCGGAAGGTAAGGCTCTTGTACGACTGCTATCTGTTACGTTAAACCGGCGCGATCAGTGGATCATCGAGGGTAAGTATCCGCACATCAGGTTTGGAGCAATTCTTGGTTCGGACGGATGTGGTATTGTTGAAGCGGTGCACGATGAAGTGCATCAGCCCTGGGTAGGACAGGAGGTGGTGATAAATCCCAATGTCAACTGGGGTCCCAACCCGGAGGTACAGTCTGATAAGTACACCATTCTTGGTATGCCAGAGAACGGCACCTTTGCTGAATACATCGCGGTGCCGGTCGACCGTTTGCAGCACAAGCCTTCTCATCTGGATCATCGCCAGGCAGCGGCCCTCCCGTTAGGCGGGCTCACGTCGTATCGCGCGTTGTTCAGGAAGGGTGGGCTGCGGGCCGGACAGAACGTTCTCATCTCCGGGTTTGGTGGCGGCGTTGCCCAACTTGCTTTCCAGTTTGCACTCGCTGCCGGGGCGAACGTGTATGTGAACACGAGCAGTGAGACCAAACTGCAAAAGGCAATCAAGTTGGGAGCGAAGGGGGGATACAACTACAAACTGGAAAACACTTTTAAGGACCTTTGGAAAACCAAAGGTGGGTTTGATTTAATCCTCGACAGCGCTGGCGGAGAACAGGTCAACGCGTTCATCAAGATTCTGAAACCTTCGGGTAAGCTTGTATTCTACGGTGCCTCGGCGGGCCTGCCCAAGAGCATCGACCTCTACAGGATGTTTTGGCGACAACTCTCGCTCATCGGATCGACAATGGGTAACGACGAAGAATTTGTTCAGATGCTGCAATTCGTCTCCAAACACAAAATCCGACCACAAATCGATTCCATACGGCCATTCAGCAAGATCATTTCTGCCTT
>DATCLO010000153.1:0-9846 GCA_036563875.1 Cyclobacteriaceae bacterium | reverse complement strand
CTTTAACACCTCGCGTTCCACAAAGTCGACCTTGGGCTGCCGCGTGCGCATGATGTCCTTCTCATCTTCGAATGCTTCGCGGGCATGAACTTCATCCTGGAAGTCGAAGTCTGATTTGCCGAGAAGGTCTGCCGGCTCCTTGCCAAAGTGCGTGGCCAGGTGTTTGCTTACTCGGATAAACTTGCTCTCGCGATCCTTAAAGTATATCGCTTCCGGAATGTTGTTCATCAAAGCGCTGAAAAGATACTTTTCCACTTCAAGTTCGTGGCGGAGCTGATTCAGTTCGTTCACCTGCCGATGCATTTGCTCCTGTGTCGCTTCAAGCTCCTCCATGTTCTGGCGCATCTCCTCTTCCTGTGCACGAACTTCCTCGGCTTGTTGCTGAGCATTCTGGAGCAGGATACGCATCCGATCCGACGATCGCACCGATATCAACGAAGCGGCAAGACTCTCTCCCACCTTCTCCAGGAATTCAATGTGATGAGGTTTAAATTCATTGAGGGACGCGAGCTCCAGAATACCTTCGATCTTGTCATTGGCGATCAGGGGTACGAGCACAAGTGATCGTGGGTCGGCTTCACCAAGCGTTGAAGATATCGTTAGATACCCCGGTGGTACCTCGCGGAGGTATACGGTCTGGCGTTCGAGGAAAGTTTGTCCAACCAGACCCTCTCCTATTCCAACCTTCTGTGTAATGAACTTCTTGCGCTCGTACGCGTAACAGGCTTTGAGCTCAAGGTAGGGTTCTTCCTCTTCTTCCTCGATGATGAACAGTCCGCCGATCTTGGCATCGAGGTATTTCACTACTGAGGAAATGAAGGCATCACCCAGCGACTGCATATCGTGCTGGTTTTTCTGGATGATCGCTCCGAATTTGGACAGCCCTTCCGTCATCCACATCCGGATATCATCTTCCTCTTTCATCTTCTTCATCAATTCGCGCATCTGGATCAGCTCGCCGGCGATGTTGTCGCGATTCGCATCGCGGTTGGTATCGTTCATACCTTCCCAGCGGACGTCATAGTTTTTCCTTGCCACTTCCTGGATGAAACCTGCTGCCTGCTTCAGATTATTCAGAAGGCTTGTACGAACCGCTTCCTCGTCTTCCAGATTTACGTCTTCCAGGGAATCGAAAACGTACTTGCGGTTGCTTTCGTCAATAGCGCGATTAAGGTTTACGAGGCGACGCCTCAGTCTGCGGACGTTGGCCGGCAACACAAGCGCCAGTGGCACACACGCAAGCAGAATGACCTGAATGATGAGCGAAGCTTTGAAGGCACCTTCCAGCGAAGCGTGAGATGCACTTTTGTTGATATAAGATTCAACCAGGGCAATGTCGCGATGCACAGCATCAAAAGCAGAGCTCAGCGTTGCGAGGTTCGGACGAACAGCCGTCGAATCCGGAGAGAGGAAGTAGTTGAGAAAATGACGATGGTTCTTGAGCACGTCCGTCACCGTGACCTCCATACGACCCATCAGCGTCTCGTCGAATCCTCTGGTTCTCAGATTGTAGGTTACGCTGTCAAATGCTTTTTCCAAACCACCGACAACGCTTTCGTACTTCCGGATGGTGCGGTCATCGTTCCAGAGCATGACCTCCCTGGCAAGAACGTCGGCGTGCACGGCCTCGGTCCTCAGCTGTTGGAGGTATTGTTCCGCCCATTTGGCAACAAAGCGTTCATCCTCGGAAGTCTTGTGGACCATCAAGAGATAGAATACCAGCGCTGAATTGGCAAGGAGGGCAATGCCAAGGATGTACCCGGCGATTGTCATTCCGTACGTCCTCAGCCAATTTCTGACGATGTTGCCCATTGGTATATCATGCCTGAATTCGGGAACTAAGGATCAATAGAGGACAATTCAGGCACAATAACAAAATAAGATGGGCATAAAACTTACATAGATGCAGATACAGTGGCAGTCGCAGCTTCTGCATCTGCATCTGAAAAAGGCCTAAGCCGTGGCAACCGGCGTCCCCGGGGGTCCGAGATACTTCGCGTCGCCGAATCCCAGCATGGGCCATCCGATAAAGGGCAGGAAGATAAGCAGGGCTGTCATTCCGCCTCCCTTGCCGAAGGAAAGGGATACCTGATGAACCACCATGATGCCAATCACGATGTTGACAAGAGGGATAAGTAAGAGGATAATCCACCATAACGGTTTGCCTGCGATTTCCAGCAGGATAATGGTGTTGTAAATGGGCACAATAGCTGCCCATCCTGGCTTGCCGGCCTTTTCAAATGTTTTCCACATGCCGACGACAGAGATAAGCGAGACTATTAGGCTAATAGTCACAATGGTTGTGACGAAGCCCGCCACGCCTTCGGGGTCCATTTGGTATTCTTCCATAGGTTTTGTGGGGTTGGTTCTTAACGGAATTTAGCAACCCTCTTCCAAATTACCTAACCCCCTGCCAGGCAAGGCTATCGGCCTCCGTTGACGTCGACTATCGCACCGGCTACATACGATGCCTCCTCGGACAGCAGCCACATTATGGTATTAGCAACCTCCTCCGGTGTGCCGGGTCGCTGAAGCGGATGTACATGCTTTGCGCGATGAAGACGGTGGGCCACCATATCCGTATGGATCATACTGGGTCGAACGGCATTTACGCGAATACCTTCTGCAGAAACTTCCCGCGCTAACCCGATTGTGAGCACCTCAAGGGCAGCCTTCGATCCCGAGTAGTCATTGGCCTCATTGGGAGAACCATATTTGGCCACGATCGAGGAAACATTGACAATTCGGCCTCCATTTCCTCCACACGATTTTGCCATTCGTTTGATGGCTTCACGCGCGCAAATGAATGGACCGATCACGTTGGTAGTAAAGACTTCGTGAACGCGATCAAAAGTCATCTCGCGCACCGGCTTCGCTTTGGGCAGAATCGCGGCGTTGTTCACGAGGGCCGTCACCGGACCCAACTGCTTGTCTACAATTTCAAACATACGCAGAACATCCTCCTCGACGGAGACGTCCGCGGCAACCGCGATTGCCTTTCCGCCACCTCGTATGATCTCATCTCTGAGTCGCTCAGCAGCTTTGTGATTACTCCGGTAGTTGATACAAACGGCGTATCCCCTTTCCGCAGCCTTCCTCACCGTGGCCGCACCGATCCCCCGGGAACCGCCCGTCACTATAATGATTTCTTGCACGTCGTCGATCTTTTAGTGGTAAAGCCAACTACTGCCATGCCCCAGCCTTACCCAGGATACCCGACGGCAGAGACACGGACGACAGACACAAAGGATGTGCCGCGCAAAATACCGCTGCCGGAAAATTCTATCAACGTCAGGTAGGAAGACGCTAATATAGTAAATTCGATCCATCAGCCTGATTTACAATGACCATGCACTCAAACTCGTACTCCAATAAGACCATGATGCTTAGACAAACTGCGCTCGTGATGGTTTTCATGCTCACCACATTGTGGCAAGCCTGTGGACAGAGGTCCACGCCGAGCGGCGACAAGATTCTCGTATTTCACAAGACAGCAGGATTTGTACACAAGTCAATCCCTGCCGGTGTCCGCGCGGTCGAAGAACTCGCACGTGAAAATGGATTTTCCGTTGAAGCCACCGACAACGCGTCGATTTTCAACGCTCAGGATCTCTCCAGATTCAAAGCCGTTGTATTTCTCAGCACCACCGGCGACGTTCTCGATGAGGCGCAACAGTCGGCATTCCAGCAGTACATCCGTAGCGGAGGCGGCTTTGTCGGGATACACGCTGCTGCAGACACCGAATACGACTGGCCCTGGTACAACGAACTCGTCGGCGCATACTTCAAAAGTCACCCCAAACCTCAACAGGCAGCGGTGGTTGTCAAGGACAAAAACCACCCCGCTACGCGCCATTTACCGGACCGCTGGATGCGAACCGACGAGTGGTATAACTACAAGAGCATTGCAACAGGCATCAAAGTATTGTGTGAACTGGATGAGTCCTCATACGAAGGCGGACAAAACGGCCCCGGACACCCCATCGCCTGGTACCGCGAATTCGATGGCGGCCGAATGTTCTACACCGGCGGAGGACACACCGATGAATCTTACGCTGAGCCCGCGTTCAGGCAGCATATTTTGGGAGGGATATTGTATGCGATGGGAAAGGAGAGCGCTGGAGGAAGCAGTAAATAGTGAGAGGTAATCGGTGATCGGTGGGAATAATCCTACCGATTACCATTTCTGGTACACATTATGCCCTGGGCCCGTTATGCGCTTTCTTAAGTTTCTTTTGATCGTTCCGGTTTTCGTCCTTACAGGCTGCCAGGACGATTCTCCCAGCGCCCCTCCTCAGGAGCCCGGCCAGCTTGTATCTGCTACACAAACAGCAGCGTATTCCTATCAGGATCTGCGCATAATAGGGGCGCTTCTCGGGTTCGACGACTTTACTGACGTGCTTAACCATGATGTCGCCGTCTACCGGATGGTATACCGCACATCTTACCACGGCGATGCAACCGAGGCATCAGGATTGCTCTTTGTGCCACAGAACCTACAGGAAAGCGCGCCTATCGTAAGTCTGCAACACGGTACCACTTTCCTGAAGAACGATGCGCCCTCTGTTGCCGGTGAGTTCTCGGGAGTAGAACTCTTTGCCTCAGCGGGATATGTCGCTCTCATGCCCGACTACCTTGGATACGGCAAATCGTCGTCCATTTTCCATCCGTACTACGATAGGGAGCATTCGGCAAAGGCTGTGACGGATATGATTCTCGCAGTGGGTGAGTTCGCGGAGCAAGAAGGAATCGCACTTGACGGACGCGTCTTTCTTGCCGGCTACTCAGAAGGAGGATACACGACCATGGCAGCAGCGCAGGCTATGCAAAACGGCGCCACACCTGACTATACATTGACGGCCGTTGCTGCTGGTGCAGGAGGATACGATCTCCCGCACATGCTTGAGGCAATTCTGGAAAGCGAAACATACGACTATCCCGCATACATTGCCTTTCTCATCAAGGCCTACAACGAAACCTATGGTTGGAACCGGCCGCTGACCGACTTTTTCGCGGACGAATATGCCGCAGTCCTAACACAGCGTCTTGATGGAGCCCACGACGATGGCGACATCAATCCGTATCTTACCAATAAGATTCAGGAACTGTTCAACCCGGACTTTCTCGCAGCCCTGGACGATCCAGAGGCAGAACAAGATTTTAAGGAGGCCCTTGCAATTAATGCTGTCTCCGCATGGCACGCTAACGCACCCATCACTTTGTACCACGGCACGGACGATGTCGTGGTTCCCTACAGCAACTCCGAGCGCACCCTGGAATCCATGACCCTGGCGGGCACGGAAGACATCTCGCTGATTTCCATTCCGGGTGGTACACATGGCAGTAGCCTGCTACCCATGCTGACGCTGGCTGTTCCCTGGTTTGAAGAACTGCGACGGCAGTAAGAACGCAAGCGCATTAAGATTTCCGTTCCAGCTTCAGGGGTTTGCCCTTCAGAACGATCGTGAGCGGTCTGCCCGACTCCAGGGTAATGTCCGTTTTTCTCTTCGACACGCTCACCTTGATTACTCGGGCGCGGAACTCGAGTCGGAAGGAGTACGACTTCCATTGATCAGGAATGAACGGATCGAAATGAAGTTCGCCATCTCTAACCCCCATACCGCCAAAGCCTTTCACAATACTCATCCACGTACCAGCCATGCTCGTGATATGACAGCCGTCTTCGGTATCGTTGTTGTAATCGTCAAGGTCAAGACGCGCAGTACGCAGGTAAAGTTCATAGGCCTTTTCCCGATAACCGAGTCTTGAAGCCAGGATGACGTGCACGCAAGGTGACAGTGACGATTCGTGCACTGTCATAGGTTCGTAAAAGTCGAAGTTCCGCTTCAGCGTTTCCTTATCAAACTTCTCCTCGAAGAAGTATAAGCCTTGCAATACGTCAGCTTGCTTTATGAAACACGATCGCAGTATCCTATCCCACGACCATTTCTGATTCAGTGGGCGGTCGTCAGGTGAAAGGTCATTTACGGTAAGTAATTCCTTGTCCAGGAAACCATCCTGTTGGAGGAAGACGCCCCTTTCCTTATCCTCAGGGAAATACATCTCCGCTGCGACCTTCTTCCATAGGGCCAGTTCAGCTTTTTCTTTAAATTTTGTCTTTTTTACAATCTCCTTATAACGCTCCGGATCATACTCCTTAAGCCACGCGATGTTTTCGCTGGTGTAGTTCAAGGTCCAGACCGCCAGGAGGTTCGTGTACCAGTTGTTGTTCACATTGTTTTCGTACTCATTGGGACCCGTCACGCCGAGCATGACGTATTTCTTCTTAGCTTCCGACCAGTTCACGCGTTGCGCCCAGAACCGCGATATCGCGATAAGCACCTCCAGACCATACTCTGCCATGTATTGCTGATCGCCCGTATATCGGATGTAGTCGTGTATCGCGTAAGCAATAGCACCATTCCTGTGAATTTCTTCGAAGGTGATCTCCCACTCGTTGTGACATTCTTCACCGTTCATCGTCACCATAGGATACAGCGCAGCACCGTCGCGGAATCCCAGCTTCTCTGCATTCTCAATTGCTTTTTGGAGGTGTTTGTATCGATAGACGAGAAGGTTTCGTGCCACGCGCTGGGGCGCAGTGCCCAGAAAGAACGGCAGGCAGTAAGCTTCAGTGTCCCAATACGTGCTGCCACCGTACTTTTCACCTGTAAAGCCCTTAGGTCCGATGTTCAGTCTTTCATCATCGCCTGTGTAAGTCTGCATCAACTGAAAGATGTTGAAGCGTATCCCTTGCTGCGCGGCTGTATCCCCCGTGATCGTGACGTCGCATTTATCCCACTTCTCCTCCCAGTTGCGCGCGTGGGCGGCGAGCAATTTGTCGTAGCCATCGGCGACGGCCTTCCTCAGCACTTTCCGACATGCGGCGACCATGTCTTCCTTCGGATGGTTTTCCGAGGAAAGAACCGCGGCGTACTTGTAGATGACAACCTCAACGCCCTGTTGCATTTCGAGCTGAACAATGTTTCCGGCAAACTTTTCCCGCAGCTCTATGTTGATGCGTGTTTCGGGTTCCTTTCCCCCGCTAACAATCTTATACCGCGTTCCAGTCGTGACGTGGAAGAACGTCTTGCGCGTCTCCGCCGTTACGAGGGCATGCCCTGGTTCAGCTTCCTTGTATACCTCCTCCCAGAACTTCTCACCGTAGTTTGCATCACGATTTACGACATCGGCGTCGACGTAAAGACTCAGCGTACAGCTTGCTGAAAAATTCAATGGCGTGATCGCATAGCGAATTGCACCTACTTCGGGATTGGCCATGCTGCAAAACCTTCGCGCGTCGACGCTCACTTTCTTACCATCAGGAAATTTGGCCGTGAACCTTCGGGAGAGCAGCCCGGTCTTCATGTCAAGTTCCCGGTAGAAATGCTCCACCTCGCACTTGGCGAGGTCGAGCTTTTGATTGTCTATGGACACATGTATCCCGATCCAGTTCGGTGCGTTAAGCACCTTTGCAAAATATTCCGGGTAGCCATTCTTCCACCACCCTACGCGTGTCTTGTCCGGATAGTATATGCCGGCAACGTAACTTCCCTGCAATGATTTGCCGGAATATTCTTCCTCGAAATTCGCGCGCTGGCCCATACGTCCGTTGCCAATGCTGAACAGGCTTTCAGATACTTCGTTTACTTCGGGATCGAACCTGTCTTCGATAATCTTCCAGTCGTGATGGCGGATGTAGTTCTTCATCTTCGTCGTGTAACTGTGTTACTGGTTTTATTTCGACTGATCGGCCTTTTCAAGTTGACTTAACAGATCGGTCGTGAATTCGCTTACCGATGACAGCACGAGATCAGCCTTCCCAAGACGTTGAGGCGATCCAATGCCTACGCATTTCATACCCGCAGCAAGCGCCGCCTCTACGCCAGCCTCTGCGTCTTCGAACACAAGACAATTTGGCGGCCTCACGCCGAGTCGTTCAGCGGCCAGGAGAAATATTTCAGGATCTGGTTTAGTGCGCTCAATCATTGAGCCGTCAACAATTACCTGGAACAGATCCCGAATTTGCAGACGGTCGACCACCAGCTGAGCGTTCTTGCTGCTGGACGCAAGAGCCACTTTCCTTCCTGACTTTTTAAGGTCTGCAACGAGCGACTTCACGCCGGGAAAAATCTCATTGGGTTCCATCTTCGCGATCAACTCGTTAAACCACGTATTCTTTTTCCCGGCCAGTTTTTCCCGCTCTTGCGCATCGGCATCGATGCCACCGATTTCAAGAACGATGTTGAGGGATTGCGTCCGGCTCACACCCTTGAGACGCTCGTTGTCTTCCGGTGTGAGTTCAAAGCCCAGCTTGGCAGCAAGGCGCTTCCACGCCAGATAGTGATAACGTGCGGTGTCAACAATTACACCATCCAGGTCGAATATGCAGGCCTCCATCAACGATAGTTCAGTTAAAGTTTCGCTCCGTCCGTCTCATAGGTTTCACGGATCAGGGTATCAGTTTCCTCAAGGGATTTAAACACGTCGAAGGTCTTTCCCTGTGTACGCAAGGCGCCCAGCGCGTTTCCATAGCGCGCCGCCTGGATGTAGTTGCGGGGATCCTGCAACAAACCATATCCCAATCCGCCAGCGAATGAATCACCTGCACCCGTCGTGTCGATAACGTGTTCAACAGGCACCGCAGGAACGAGAACTTCAACGAACTCCCTCCCATCCTTGTAGTATGTCATACAACCACGTGAATCGAGTGTGATGTATACACAGCGAACGCCCATGCCGAGGCAATGTCTCGCAAAGGCCCTGAGCATCTCGTGGTCAAGTTCAATCTCGCGGGTGAAGTCCTGCGTTTCGTACTCCTTCTTGAACCAGGACGCGTACGCTTCTTCAAGGTTCATCTTCAGCACGTCGATGTACGGTAGCCATTGGTCCCGGTCGATCCAAAACTTACGTTGACGCTCGCCGTTAATGAGACATGCGGTGGTCGGGCCGTGCGCGTCAAAGACGATTATCCCTTTGCTTTCCTCTTTTAGGTATCGCAGGGTATCGAGTGAAATCTCGTAGTCGCTGATGGGTACGAACACGAAGACGTCACAATCTAGCAACCCCTTGACATCAGCAGGCAAAATCGGGTCCATGAAGCCGGTTTGGCGTTCAAGTCGATTGTTCATGTCGATGAAGCGGAGGCTAATGATGTCGCCCTGGTCGTTACGGGATGTCACGCAGCGGAGGTCAACACCCCGATAGCCTTTGAACACTTCCTTGACGTTGTCGAGATCAACTTTGCGCACGTGTGTTACCGGATAAATCCGGATGGCGTCTCCAGCCAGCGTCGACAGTGCGATGACGGGATGGGTTACACATCCCCACTTCTGGATCAGATCACCGTTGTGCGTCACGATGTGGTCGCGAGGCACGGGTCCAATGATGGCTATCTGTTTCATGACTCCTCCTTTTCGTGCATGAATAAGTTCACTTCCTTGTGTCGACGAGGTAAGCCGCCCCAAATACGCCCGCGCTATCGCCGAGCACGGGCCTCACGATGGGTGTCTCGACTCTGTTGTTGAAGATGTTCTTCCGGAGGGAATCCATGCCTTCGGAATAGATCCCCTCGATGTTTCCGAGTCCGCCTCCGATTACAATCACATCCGGATCCACGATGTTGATGACTACGCTTATGGCTTGTCCGAAGAAAGTCGTTAAGCGTTGCAGGGTCTCGCGCGCGATGGGGTCTGATTCAGCATCGGAAACTATCTCGGGCATCGTTTTCTTTTTGCCTGCCTTTGATTCGTAAAACGCCTCAAGCGCCGGACCAGAAAGTACTCTTTCCACGCATCCTTTCTTGCCGCAATAGCATTGACCACCTGAGGAATCGAGAAAATTATG
>DATCLO010000152.1:0-5322 GCA_036563875.1 Cyclobacteriaceae bacterium | reverse complement strand
AACGAATCGAAACATTCGCCGCTACTTTGAAGACCACAAGGCGATGCAAATCATCACCGGCTTTATCGGCACATCGGAAGGTGGCGAAACGACTACGTTAGGACGCAGTGGCTCCGATTACACCGCTGCAATATTCGCAGGTGCACTGCAGGCTGAATCGCTTGAGATATGGACCGATGTCAGCGGCATGATGACCGCCGATCCGCGGCTCGTAAAGAAGGCCTTCACGGTCCCGCAGCTCAGCTACGAGGAAGCGATGGAACTTTCCCACTTCGGTGCGAAGGTGATCTTTCCGGCTACGATGCAGCCAGCGATGGCAAGCCGCATTCCTATCCGCATCAAAAACACATTTGATCCCGCTGCGGAAGGAACAGTCATAAGCTCAGAAGTAACCAACGGCAAGCTGATCAAAGGCGTGTCGTCCATGAATGGCATCAGCCTGCTTAATGTCACCGGCAGCGGACTTGTCGGCGTCGTTGGGGTATCAAAGCGCTTGTTTGGAACGCTTGCCGATGAAAAAATCAACGTCATCCTCATCAGCCAGGCTTCATCCGAACACTCGATCTGTTTCGCGGTTGAAACGAAGCACGCCCTCAGGGCGAAGGCGGCGATAGAGCGGGAGTTTGCCTATGAAATTGCCAAGGAGGAGATGGACCGCGTGACCGTCGAAGGCGATTTCTCCATACTCGCTGTTGTAGGAGAGGGGATGAAGCACAACCCCGGGACTAGCGGTCGCATGTTCAGCGCGCTGGGTAAGAACGGTGTCAATGTATATGCGATAGCACAGGGTTCGTCTGAGTTAAACATTTCTTCGGTTGTAAAGGAAGTCGACATAGCGAAGGCGTTGAACGCGTTGCATGAGGCTTTCTTCCTTTCGGACAGAAAGGTGCTGCACATATTTCTCGTTGGCACCGGACTTATCGGAAGCACGCTGTTGAAGATGATGGCGGAACAACGCGAAAAGTTGTCGAGCGAGAATTTGCTGGAGATTAACGTGGTCGCTATTGCCAACAGCCGGAAGATGTTGTTCGATATTGAAGGTGTCAGTTTGAGCTCTCCTGTGGAACTGTTGCTGGAGAAAGGGGAGCCGATGGACATGGAGGCGTTTGCCCAGCGCATGTTTGCACTGAATTTGCCCAATAGTGTATTTGTCGATTGTACATCAAGCGAAGAGGTCACCGATCATTACGAGTCGATACTCGTGTCGAACATCTCCATTGTCACGCCCAACAAGAAGGCAAACAGCGGATCGCTGGAGCGCTATCACGCGTTGAAGTCTGCTGCATTTCGTCGCGGTGTAAAATTCCTGTACGAGACTAACGTAGGAGCGGGATTGCCCGTGATCAACACGATGAACGACTTGCTGCTCAGTGGTGATAAGGTCATCTCCATTGAGGCGGTGCTCAGCGGAACGCTGAATTACATCTTTAGCACGTTCGTTGAAGGCCGGCGTTTCAGCGAAGTAGTTCGCGAGGCGAAGGAAAATGGTTATACGGAACCCGATCCGCGCGATGATCTCAACGGCATGGACGTCGCGCGAAAGATCCTTATTCTGGCGCGCGAGGCGGGATGGGACCTGGAACCTTCGCATATTAACGTGGAGAACCTCGTACCGGAAGCGTGCCGGGGCGATATGCCGGTATCCGAATTCCTGGACGCATTGGCCCAACACGACGACCATTTCGATGCAATGAGAAAGAAAGCAGAATCCCAGGGCAAGAAACTGCGTTATATGGCCGTGCTGCGTGAGGGTGTGGTGACGATTGGGTTGACGGCCGTAGATGCACAGCATCCATTTTATTCCCTTTCGGGCACTGATAATATTATATTGCTGACCACAGAGCGCTATCATGAGCGGCCCATGGTAATCCGTGGCCCTGGTGCGGGCGCTGCTGTAACAGCCGCGGGCGTCTTTGCCGACATTATTCGGATTGGCCACTATGCCCGGTAACAACGATGAAGAAACCAACCATGAACTCAATCAAGGCAATGGCCCCCGCGACGGTGGCCAACGTATCCTGCGGATTTGACATCTTCGGATTCGCGGTGGAGTCACCCTGCGATGAGGTAATCCTCACCCTGCGCGATGAGCCGGGCGTCGTGATCACATCCATAACCGGCGATGGCGGTCGACTTCCCACTGACGCGAACCGAAACACCGCGGGCGTGGCTGTTCAGGAGTATCTGAAGGCGACTGGTTACAATCAGGGGATCGCCATCGAGTTGAATAAACACCTCCCGCTTGGTAGCGGTATGGGGTCCAGTGCTGCAAGCTCTGTTGCTGCCCTCGTAGCTGTGAATCACCTCATGGGAAATCCCCTGAAACGCGACGAATTACTCCCGTTTGCCATGGAAGCAGAGCGTGTGGCTTGTGGTTCCGCGCATGCCGATAATGTCGCGCCATCGCTGCTTGGAGGTTTTGTGTTGATCAGGAGTTACGAACCGTTGGATGTAACACGCATTCCTACCCCCGATGATCTTTATTGTACGCTCATACACCCTCAGCTTGAACTTAAGACCGAGGACTCGAGAAATGTCCTGAAAGCTTCGGTTCCCTTGCGCGACGCCGTACGTCAGTGGGGCAATATCGCGGGACTGGTTGTCGGGCTCATGAAGCCGGACTATGGCCTTATCGGCCGGTCGCTGCAGGATTACATCGCGGAACCTCTGCGTTCGGTACTTATTCCCGGATTCGACAGGATCAAGGAGACGGCCGTCCAGGCTGGTGCCCTTGGCGCGGGCATATCAGGATCAGGACCAACCATTTTCGCGCTGAGTGTAAGTGCGGCGACTGCAAAAAAGGTCGGCGAAGCCATCCGCGATGAGTTCGAAGGTTTTCGCGTTGAAAGTGAAGTTTATGTTTCGCGAATCAATGCCATGGGCGCGACGGTGGAGAGTGTGGAGCAGAAAGAAAACATTGTGTAGTCGGCGTGAAATTCTATAGCACGAACAATAAAGCCCTCCGCGTAAGCCTTCGCGATGCGGTACTGCAAGGCCTTGCTCCGGACAAGGGCTTGTACATGCCTGAAAGAATTCCATCTCTTCCGGCAGGTTTCCTTGATGCGGCGGGAGAGCGGTCGCTCCAGGAAATAGCCTTTGTTGTAGCCCGTGAATTTGTGTCGGGCGATATCGACGACAACACGCTATCGTCAATCATTTCGCATGCGTTGCCGTTCGACGCGCCTGTCGTCAGCATTGAAGACAACGTCTACGCACTGGAGCTCTTTCACGGTCCCACGTTCGCATTCAAGGATTTTGGCGCACGGTTTATGGCGGGACTTCTTGGACATTTCGCGCAGCAGGAGGGTCGCGAAGTTGTCATCCTCGTCGCTACATCAGGCGACACGGGAAGTGCTGTGGCCAATGGTTTTCTTCGTGTGCCTGGCACGCGCGTAGTTGTACTTTATCCGCGGGGAAAAGTAAGCGAAATACAGGAAAAGCAATTTACTACACTGGGTCACAACATTACCGCGCTGGAGGTAGACGGCACGTTCGACGATTGTCAGCGGTTAGTGAAGGAAGCTTTCGTAGATCCGGATCTGACAAGGTCACTGTTTCTTACTTCAGCCAACTCGATCAACGTTGCGCGGCTCATCCCGCAGTCGTTCTACTACATTCACGCTTACGCGCAACTGCGTCATCTGGATTTGCCGATTGTGTTTGCTGTGCCCAGCGGGAATTTCGGGAACCTTACGGCTGGGCTACTTGCGATGAAGATGGGGCTTCCGGTAGCGAAGTTCGTGGCGTGTACTAATGTTAACGATGTCGTGCCCGAATATCTGGAGAGCGGAATGTTTAATCCGCGTCCATCCATTCAGACGATAAGTAATGCGATGGATGTTGGGAATCCCAGCAACTTTGCCCGGATGCTCGATCTCTACAACAACGATCGTGAAGCTATGGCCGCTGATCTTTACGGTTGCTCATTTACCGACGAGGAAACACGCGATGCAATGCGCGATGTATACGCACGTACCGGCTATGTGCTGGATCCTCACGGAGCGGTCGGTTACCTGGGTATTCGGTCATACCTTTGCCAATACGGACCGGCTGCAGGCGTTTTTTTGGAAACCGCGCATCCGGGCAAGTTCCGTGATGTCGTCGAGGAAACACTGGATAGAAGCATTGAACTACCGGAAGGCCTTAAGGCGTTTGCAGCAGGGAAGAAGCAGAGCGTGCCGATGAGCGCCGAATTTGCGGATTTGAAGGAGTTTTTGTTGAAGGTGTGATGGTTTAGCACCTGAACGTAACCGAGATTATTTGGGGGTCAACACTCGATTACCCCGCTCCCCATCCCTCAGCCCCCAAAAGCGGTACAAACGCGAACATGTCATATCTCTCCTCTTGGAGAATGCCGTCTTTTTTGCGGATCACCACCATCTGCTGGCGTTCGCGGTCGCCAACTGGGATGACGAGGATGCCGCCGTCGGCCAGCTGTTCGAGGAGGGCGGAAGGCACGGAGGGTGCCCCGGCGGTGACGATGATCCGGTCGAAAGGCGCCCGGGAGGGTAGCCCTTTGGAGCCGTCACCGTGAAAAAATGTCGGTCGATAGCCTATAGAGGGTAGAAAAGTACGAGCCTTTTCGTATAAGTTGCGGTTGTACTCGATCGTAAAGACCCTGGCGCCAAGTTCCAGGAGGACGCAGGCCTGGTATCCGGAGCCTGTACCGACCTCCAGGACCTTGTCTCCGGGCCTTACCTGGAGCTTTTCGGTCTGGAAGGCCACGGTATAGGGTTGGGAGATCGTTTGGCCCTCCCCAATGGGAAAAGCCTTGTCCTGATAGGCGTGTTCGAGAAGTGCGTCATCGAAGAAAAAATGGCGTGGAACCTTGCCAATTGCCTCCAAAACCCGCTCGTCTTTTATGCCCTTTTTGCGGAGCGTTCGGACCAGTTTGTTGCGTAGCCCGCGGTGCCTGTAATTGTCCTCAAACATGCTATTTTGGCGCAAAAAAGCCATTTTTTCACCCTAAACAAAGTTTCTCAAAATGTTTAGGAAAATTGGATCGGATGCTCTTACTTTATGGTTCTCTCCACACAGTGAAAAAGCTTCTTGCCATAGCGTTCACATGTGTTAATAAGCCCCTGATGGAATTATTGGTTCGCCATTAAATGAAATCGGGGCTGTGGAGTTATAAATGAGGGCTGATTAACTCTTTAGCGGGGGTTGGTTAGCCCTCGATTTTTTGGTGGGCAGCTGGCAATGGGCAGTAAGCAGTAGTAGTGGCGCATCGCAATTTCTATCCCATTCGCACACTATCGGATAACAGAAACTTGCGCACATCAACACATCAACACACCCGTAAAGCAGGCCTGCGGCCGCTTC
>DATCLO010000151.1:0-7012 GCA_036563875.1 Cyclobacteriaceae bacterium | reverse complement strand
AGGAGATTCGACCGGCTCATATTCATGGCGTCCGCTAGTTCAGAAACTCCGAACGCTTCATTCGACAGATTCTCCTGGATGATAGCAGTAACCCGGGATACAAAGTTATTTTCTGCCGGACGAGGGTCAGCCATAAGTCATGAGACGATAAACAAGCACAATTTTAGCGAAAAAGTCGCCCCGAACCATTGCCCGCAAAATACCGGCTGTTTTCGTGGTTTTGCATCATAGTTTATATCGATGCGCCATAATTTATACTCATTTCCGCATGATTGATGGCATTGTGCGCATGGCTGTTTAGTCCCCGCCTCGTGTGCTTTCCACCTTTGGGTCATCGAAAATTTTAACCCTTAACAATCATGAAAGCACACAAATTCAACGCGTTTGGCGTCGCCACCCAGGTCATGTTAATCACCACTCTTTTAATAACAGCCTCCTGCAAGAGCGGAGGTGATTCGGGAGGACGTGTCTCGTCCAACGTCGAACCTCCGGACCTGGACATCCACACGGCTGTCGTGACGGGCAACGAGGAAGCACTCCGGCAGCACATTCAGGCAGGCTCAAACCTAAACGAACGCGATCCCTTTGGCGGGTCAAGTCCTTTGATCAGCGCCGGGGTGTTCGGTCAGACTGAAATGGCACGGATTCTCCTGGACGCAGGTGTGGATATTGACTTTCAAAACAATGAAGGATCAACCGCCCTCCATACAGCCGCTTTTTTTTGCCGACCAGAGATCGTGAAGATGCTGCTTGAAAGCGGAGCAGACAAGACGATCAGAAACAAGTACAACGCCACAGCTTACGAAATGGTCGCGGGTCCGTTTGCCGACGTGAAAAATGCATACGATATGATGGGGCAGATGCTTGGACCTATGGGACTAAAACTCGACTACGCGTACATCGAAAAGACGCGCCCCGAGATTGCCGAAATGTTGAAATAGTAATCTGCCTGAAAGCATTTGAAATATGGTGCGCGAAGAAAGAAGATACGACATCGACTGGGTTCGGGTAATCGCCATTGGCTTGCTCCTTATATATCACGTCGCCATCGGATTCCAGCCATGGGGAATCATGATAGGATTTATCGCCAACAAGCAGCCATGGGAATCGTTGTGGATTCCCATGGCTATGCTGAACATCTGGAGAATACCTCTGTTGTTTTTCGTCTCCGGCATGGGCGTATACTTCGCGATGCGTAAGAGAAACTGGAAGGAACTCTTGCTGGAACGCGCGGGAAGATTGCTTGTACCGTTGATCTTTGGTATGGTTGCTATCTTTCCAATTTCAGTTTATATCTGGCAACTATATTACAATTTTGAGACAACCTATCAACCAGCGCCGGGTCATCTCTGGTTTTTGGGAAACCTCTTTATCTACGTCCTCATCCTCTCACCACTATTCTTTTTCCTGAAGCGAAACGAAAACGGCAAGGTGGGAATAGGGGTAAGAAAAATTCTTAGCCATCCTTCAGGATTGCTCATCGTAGTTGTCGCGTTCATCGCTGAAGTCGTGCTGGTAAATCCCCGACCTTATGAACTCTACGCAATGACATGGCACGGCTTCTTCCTCGGATTGCTGGCTTTTCTTTTCGGCTTTTGCTTTGCCCTTGCCGGGAGATCATTTACAGATATGATTGTGAAACGGAGATGGGTGTTTGTCGCGCTTGCTATTGTCTTGTTCGCAGTTCGTGTGACGTATTTCAAAATGAATGCTCCGGGGTACTTCTTGGTAATCGAGTCCAACTGCTGGATACTTTCTGTGTTGGCATTTGCAAGCAAGTATCTCAATCGACCTGGTAAAGTGTTAACCTATCTGAGCCAGGCAGCTTATCCGGTGTACGTTCTGCACATGATATTCCTGTATCTGGGCTCCTCGCTGATATTTCCACTGGAGATTCCAGCGCCGGTCAAATTTATTTTGGTTTTGCTGTTTACAGTAGGGGGATGTTTTGGAGGATATGAGGTCGTGAGAAGGACGATTGTGCTTAGGCCCCTCTTCGGAGGGCTGCGGCTGGGTTCAGCCCGATAGTTACGGTTCGGTTATTTTTCGCTACCTTTGCCCCCTTACTTTAAAATCCCTTAATGAAATCATTTGAAACCCTGGGCCTGTCCAGGGGATTGGCGGAGTCGGTAAAGCACATCGGCTTTGAAATACCCACTCCCATACAGGAAAAAGCCATTCCTGTGCTCCTTGAAGGAAATCGTGACTTTGTAGGACTTGCTCAAACTGGAACAGGTAAGACCGCCGCATTCGGACTTCCGCTGATCGAGTTGTGTGAGCTTTATTCAACGGATACCCAGGCGCTCGTACTTGCGCCAACACGCGAACTGTGTGTGCAGATTGCGGGTGATCTTGAACGCTTTTCAGGATCCTATCGAAAGTTCAACCTCGTTGCAGTCTACGGCGGATCGAGCATTTCTGATCAGATTAAGAAGATAAAGAAAGGGGCACAGATCATCGTCGCTACACCCGGCCGCCTTATCGACCTGATCGGTCGCAAGGCCGTTCGTCTCGAAGCCATCCGGTATGTCGTGCTGGATGAGGCAGATGAAATGCTCAACATGGGCTTTAAGGAGGATCTTGACGAGATTCTTTCTCATACGCCTGCCGATAAGAACACGTGGCTCTTTTCGGCTACGATGCCCGCTGAGGTGCGCCGCATCATGAAAAACTACATGAACGATCCTTATGAGCTGACCATCGGTGAAAAGAATTCAGGAAATGTCAACATTGAACATCAGTTTATCCTTATCAAGGAAAAGGATCGCTACGCGGTTCTTAAGCGACTGCTTGATTTTCATCCCGACGTGTTCGGTCTGATTTTCTGCAGAACACGAATGGATACGCAGCGTGTCGCGGATCAACTCATCAAGGATGGATACAATGCCGATTCTTTGCACGGTGATTTGACGCAGCAGCAACGCGACAAGGTGATGAAAAACTTTCGCGAAAGGAGCATTCGCGTGCTTGTTGCTACCGACGTCGCTGCACGTGGCATTGATGTCGACGACATCACGCATGTCATCCACATGAACATTCCGGATGAGATCGAATTCTACACCCACCGCAGTGGTCGTACCGCACGCGCGGGAAAGAAGGGAATCTCGGTTGCCCTTGCTACAAAAAATGAATTAGGCAAGATCCGTCAGATTGAAAAAATGATTCGCACGACGATCGCGAGAATCCCGATACCCTCCGGAGCCGACATCTGCAGAAAGCGATTGGTGGCGATGATGCGTCGTGTACACGACGTGAAGGTGCAGGAATCTGCGATAGGGGAATTTTTGCCGGAGGTCTACGAGGAGTTGAAAGATCTAAGTCGCGAAGAAATCATTAAGCGATTTGCCTCTATTGAGTTTAACCGCTTTCTGGATTACTACGGAAGTATCGAAGATCCCGACGCGGGCATTGAAGCCGAGGGGCATTCCGAGCGATACGCAACGGGAACACGGATATTCATCAACCTGGGCAAGATGGATGGACTCGACAAGGCTGGCCTCATCGAAGTGATCGACGAGTGCTGCGGCCTTGGCAAAAAAGACATTGGCAAAATTGAACTCAAAGGGGCCTATTCATTTTTTGAAGTAAACCCCTCTAAGGTCAACATTGTCAAGGAAGGGTTCAGCGATGTGTCATTCAGAGGCCGTGATGTTCGCGTCGAAGTCACCGGTAAGAAACCGAACGACACTCCGAAGAAGAAAAAGAAGGATAAGTTTCGAAAGGAAGGAAAGGTTTGGCGTTCGCGTAAAGGCGTAAGAGTCTAAACCTATGTGTTATATGTGGTTCAAAAAAATCTTTGAACCACATAGGGCACATAGAAGCACATAGGACACATATGGGACGCGTTAAGTTCGTTGGTTTCTGTTCCTTATGTTCACAACGATGCTTATCGTAAGTGATGCAATGAACAACACAAGTGTCCACGTATCCGCAGTGCGGGCTGTTGTTTGTAGTCCGAACACCTCGTCAACGAAAAACTGAATGTAGGAATTATACGGTGTTTCATAACCGAGTTTTTCCCGCACCGCCCAATGCCAGTCGGTCAGAAAGCAATATCCAAATCCATAAAGGATTCCCAACACACCCCATGAGAATCCGGTGAGGAGCAGGGTTATCAAGTTCAGGCGTCTCGTTTTTCGAGAGGCCCATCCGAAAAGGTTGAACAGCGTCAGCGCGGTGTGAAAGACAAAAAAGAAAATGTCGAGTGAAGCAAGCATGAGCTGTCGGTAGACCCGGCGGAATAATCAGTATACTTCGACATTGGATATTGTCGGGCACGCTTTTGCTTCTTCGATCGAAATGCGTACAGCGTCTGTCTCTACAGGATTCAGCCGGAGAATGCGTTTGTATCCAATTGTAGTGCCTTCACCTACTTTCGTCCACTCATCCCCATTCCGTACGGAGACGGTGAACCTTTTCACACGCTGACCAAGCCGGATGTATTCTTGCAGCACAACAAAAGAAACGGTCTTACTTTCACTCAGCTCAATAGTGATCTGACCTTGTACCTGATCGTCGTCCGTTGCCCAGTAGGTGTCCTTGTTGCCGTCGGTAACGTTGGCCGGTGCGTACACATCGGATCGCCCGCGATAGTGATCCGCGGTGGCTTTGGCATTTGCCGCCAGGTTTGTTTTGAAGGTGCTGTCAAGAAGTGCCCCCCATTGTTTGAGGACGGCAACATCGCGTTCATGGATAAGACCTCTGGGATCGGGAGGAACATTGAGCAGAAGGGTAGATCCTCTTCCTACGGATGTCAGGTAAATGTCGAATAGCTTTTCCGGTGTCTTTACCAGTGAATCTTCCTTCGCGTGATAAAACCATCCCGGACGTATGGAAGTATTTACTTCTGCAGGAATCCAGTGCGTGCCATCGGGTGATCCGGTGTTGAGCAGGTCGCCGATATCCGGTTTACCCGGATACAGCGTGTCGGGGGTAATTGTGTTCCAGTTCGTTTCTCCGCCAATGCCTTGCTCATTGCCGCACCACCGAATGCTGGGACCTGCATCGCTAAAGAAAAGGACGTCGGGTTGGAGGCTCCTGACAAGATCGAGGGTCGTGGGCCAGTCGTAGTACGTCCTGCCATCAATTCGCCGAACTTCGTACTTACCGCCGTAATAGCCGTCTCCGCCATTCGCACCGTCAAACCACATTTCAAAAATGTCGCCATAATTGGTGAAAAGTTCACGGAGTTGCTCTCTATAATAATTTATGTACTCCGGAGTTCCGTAAGCAGGATGGTTGCGGTCCCACGGTGAAAGGTAAACGCCGAATTTCAGGCCGTGACGACGGCACGCATCGGCGACCTCGCGAACAACATCGCCGTTTCCACCTTTATACGGACTGTTTTGCACATCGTGATCCGTAAACTCACTTGGCCAGAGGCAAAATCCATCGTGATGCTTGCAGGTTAGAATGATTCCTTTGAAGCCAGCACTCTTCAGGACAGTTACCCATTGATCCGCATCCAGTTGTGTGGGATTGAAGATTTCGGGCTTTTCGCGGCCAAGTCCCCATTCCCGATCGGTAAACGTGTTTGTTGTAAAGTGAATGAATGCATTCATCTCCATTTCGTGCCACCGCAACTGTGCTTCAGTAGGGATGGGGTGAACTGGCTCCGGAGGATCAACGTGTGTACGACACGCAGAGAGAACCAGGAAAATTCCGAATGAAAGAATGCGAATTTTAGGTCTCATATCAGCCAAGATAACGTAAGCAGACCATCCGCACACGCTGTGGTCCTACCGTCAATGTAAAAATCTTGAGTTTCGGCATTTATTTATTTATTTAGGTCGGCAACGATTGCATGGGCATGGATTTGTCCGCACTTGCGACGTGATGATGGAAATACCGATATCTAACCAACCAGGATTATGAGAATTGTATTAACGTGCCTGCTGGCATGGATGGTAACCTTCGGCAATTTTGCTCAACAGGTTGCCCTCACCCGGGAACAAATTATCGCAATCACTCCCGAATGGAAGGGAGAACGCCTGCCCGATGGCCGCCCCAAGGTCTCGGATGATCACCTCCGACGGCTCAAAAACATTTCACTCGAAGAAGCGTGGGGCGTGCTTCGCAACAAGGGTTATCGCAACCAGTTTGAAGGTGACTGGATGATTCTGAAACCTGATCAGGTGATGACCGGACGCGCACTCACGGTTCAATACCTGCCGCGTCGCCCGGATTATGACGATCTGATCAGGGCCAAGGGAAAAGAAGAAAAGCGAATTGGCAATTTTAACTCGTGGCCCATCGACATGCTAACGCCTGGCGATATCTACGTCGCGGATGGTTACGGAAAAATCATTGACGGGACACTGATTGGCGACAATCTGGGTAACTCTATTTATGCCAAGTCGAAAAACGGTGTAATCTTCCACGGATCGGTCCGCGATGCGGAAGGTCTTGAAGAAATCGAGGGCTTTAACGCCTGGATCAGAGGTTATGATCCTTCTTTCATCCAGGAAATGATGCTGGGTGGAATAAACGTTCCTATCCGCATCGGCCGCGCTACTGTTCTTCCCGGAGATGCGATCCTTGCCAAGAAGGGCGGCGTCGTGTTCATCCCGGCACACCTGGTTGAGGAAGTCGTTATCAATGCCGAATTCATCGCCTTGCGAGATCAATTTGGTCACCAGCGACTGCGTGAAGGCAAATACACACCGGGCCAAATCGACGCACAATGGACTGACGAGATCAAGAACGATTTCCTGAAATGGCTTGATCAAAATCCCGATAAGCTTCCGATGTCACGCGCTGAGTTGGATGCGTTCATGAAGAATAGAACGTGGTAAGGAGATCAGTGTGAGAGTGATAGTGAGAGTGAGAAGTCGATCGGAATCGATTTGGAGAGCTGCTGTAGAGACGCATGGGGTGTGTCTCTTGAAAAAAAATCTTGCGCGTACGATGACTTTTATTAAATGAATCATCATTGCGATACAACGGACAGTGAAACCTACACCTAAAACGCACCTATGAAAACACCATCACAAAAGTTTCTCGAAAAGTTGGG
>DATCLO010000150.1:0-6582 GCA_036563875.1 Cyclobacteriaceae bacterium | reverse complement strand
CAAACGGAAGCGTATAGATGTCGCGTTTGATGAATGGCTTTTATTCCGTCGAACCGAATGGAAGAAACGATATCCCGGTGCTACTATGCCAGTCATCTTTATCGCAACTCAGGGTGGTGGCATCCGGGCGTTGAACTGGACCACTCGGACATTGCATTTTCTTGATAGTGTATACGGAGATTTCCTCCACCAAACCTTTGTGATCTCCGGTGTGTCCGGTGGGGGGGTCGGTGCCATGGCGTATCTGGCCTTTAGACACGACCAGCACTACGGAAACATCAGCGTTGCCAATCCGGATAGTGTGTTCAAAGCATTTACGCGGCAAGACTTCCTTTCGCCACTCACAGCTTCACTCGCGTTCGGCGACAACCTGCAAAAACTATTGCCTGTACCGGTTGCTTCTCTTGAGCGATCCAAAATTCTGGGTCGCACCTGGGAAAAGTATTACCGTGATATGCTTGGTAGTGAGACGTTTTCGGAATCCTTCCTGCAGCTTTGGTATCGCAACGGGCAAACCGACTACACATTGCCTTCGCTTATCCTCAACGGGACGCTGGCAGAAAATGGGCAACGTGTGATCACGTCAAACCTCGATGTACACGACGCACGGTGGTTTAGTGACGACATCGACTTTTTCCACACGGCCGGTCGCGACATCAGCTGCTCTTTTGCTGCCTTGAATTGCAGTCGCTTTCCATTCATCACGTCCGGAGGCATGCTTGATTCTGCAGGGGTGCGGAAGGGGCACATTATTGATGGTGGTTATCGTGAAAACACCGGGCTGCAGACGATCTACAATCTTTACAAAACGGTGGAGGACAGGATCAGCAACCCTTCACCGGATTCGGTGGACCTCAGGCTGATTATCATCTATCTTCAAAACGGTCGGGATGAACTCCGAGGCGATGTGACGGCAGCCCGCATGCTGCACGATGCGATCACGCCGATTCAGGGTGTTCTCAATGTGAACGGCACCACCCTCACGGCCAAGGCGATAGTTCAGCTCTTTCATCAAAGTTTTGATTTCGCATATCCACCCAATGTGGAGTTCCATGTCGTGAGCCTGGACGATCGCAAAGAAAAGACGATTAAGCTACCGCTGGGATGGTATATGTCGGATACCGTATCCGTGGAGATTGACCGTCGCGTGCAGGACATCCCTTCGATTGACGGAACCCTGATTGCATCGCTGAACAGGATGTTCAACAGGAACGTCGCACCTCGCTGAATGGACTTAGCCGAAATTGCCGGTGGCCCTGAGTCGTTACCGTCTCAAGAAAAGTTTCTTGTTTTCTCGGTCTAAATTACAGATATAACAGTACCCGATGCCCTGACCCGTCATCGTGGCGACCATTGAGTCGACAACAATTAGCAACCCATAAACTCTAACACCATGAATGAAAATAACAATCATGACCGCAGGAGCTTTCTGAAGAAAGCCGGGCTGGGGGGTCTGAGCCTGGCCGCTATGACCGGGATGCCGATCGAGGACGTTCTGGCGGAATCGACCAAGAAGGTGAACCGGAATTCAGCACCTTCGGAGTTAAAGATCACGGATGTCCGCATTGCGGAAATCACCGGCGTTGTCTTCCGGACGCCGATTGTGAGAATTTATACGAACCAGGGCATTGTGGGACACGGGGATGTACGCGATGGCGCTGCCAAGGAGTACGCGCTCTTTCTCAAGAGCAGGCTGTTGGGCGAAAACCCTTGCAATGTTGAACGATTGTTCAAAAAAATCCGCCAGTTCGGTCACCATGGTCGGCAAGGGGGTGGCGTTTCTGGCGTGGAAATGGCCCTTTGGGATCTTGCTGGAAAGGCTTACAATGTACCGGTCTACATGCTTCTCGGTGGAAAGTATCGCGACCGGGTGCGTGTATATTGCGACACCACAGTTTCACAGGATCCGCACGAATATGCGCAGCGGATGAAGCAACGCGTTGAGATGGGCTACACCGCCCTGAAGATGGATATCGGCATAAACCTCTTGCGCGACGTTCCCGGCGCGCTCATTAACGCTCCCAACGGTCCCCTCAAGCCATATCAGTACGAGTACCGTCAGTATAACCTGACGGAGCACCCGTTTACCGCAGTGCAAATCACGGAAAAGGGGATGGATCGCCTGTTGGAGTTTCTCGATGTTATGCGCTCAACCATCGGGTATGAAATTCCGATGGGAACCGACCACTGGGGACACTTCGGCGTGAACGAAGCCATCAAGATTGCGCAAGCTGTAGAGAAGTACAATCTCGCCTATATCGAAGACATCATTCCCTGGCACTATCCAAAACAATGGAGGGAGATCACGCAATCTACTTCAACTCCGACGCAAACCGGCGAGGACATCTATACGCTCGAAGGATTCAAGGAGCTCATCGACACCCATGCGGTCGATATTGTGCACCCCGACCCGAACACGGCAGGTGGTATTCTGGAAACGAAGCGGATTGGCGACTATGCTGCGGCCAATGGCATTGGATTCATGCATCACCACGCCGCAGGGCCCGTGTCCTTCCTCGGTGCTGTCCATAGCGCGGCCGCTACAGAAAACTTCATGTGGCTTGAACACCATGCCGTCGATAAGCCGCGGTGGGAAGACCTTGTTACCGGGATCGAGAAGCCCATCGTGCAAAACGGCTACGTGAAAGTGCCTGAAAAGCCGGGCATCGGCGTCGAACTCAATGAAGAAGTTGTGAAGGAATTCCTTGTCAAAGGTGAAAAACTCTTCGCCCCGACGCCTGAGTGGAATGAGATCAGAGCGTGGGATAGGCTGTGGAGCTAGTTCGGTAGGTAATCAGCAATCGGTAAGAAGTAAACGGTTATTGCTATAGTTTCGTAACTAGGTTTAGAAATTGGTTTATGTAGAGACGTTGCATGCAACGTCTCTACTATTTTCGCCACTTTCGACATTACGTATCGCGTACTGGGTACTCGCTGCCAATGGCCCATTGCCGACTACCCACTGGCTGCCTACGGCCGCACCGGCGTTCCGTCATTCGTCCTCAACTGCGTCCAGTTGTAGTTAAACTTAGGCAGCGGATATTTCTTCGCTGCTTTTTCGTTTAGATCTACACCGAGACCCGGTTTGTCGTTGATCATCATGAAGCCGTTCTTCATGGTGGGGGCTCCGGGGAAGACTTCGAGCGTACGCTCGCCAAAGTTTACAGCTTCCTGAATTCCGAAGTTCCAGACGGCAAGGTCGATATGAGCGTTGGCAGCGTGGCCAACGGGTGATACGTCGCCAGGGCCGTGCCATGCCGTTCTTACGTTGAACCACTCGCCAAGACGCGCCACTTTCATTGCAGGTGTTATGCCACCTATTTGTGAAATGTGAATGCGGATGAAGTCGAACATCCGGTCTGCCATGTATTCAAGCCACTCATTTTGATTGTTGAACAGTTCGCCCATCGCAAGCGGGACGCTGGTCTGCCGCCGCAAGAGGGGGAACCATCCCATATTCTCTGGTGAGAACGGATCTTCAATAAAGAATGGACGATATTCTTCCAGCCGTTTGATCAGGTCGATAGAATCCATGGGCTGAAGTCGTTCGTGGATGTCGTGAAGCAATTCGATGTCGTCACCTACTGACTTTCGGACAAGATCGAAGACTGCGATGGTACCGCGCTTGTAGGCCTGCGGACTAATTGTATTATCGTCAGGCATTCCAAAGTTGTTCTTCTTATAGTCCGGATCTGAAGTTAGGTGTGTCGATCCATATCCGCCGAGCTGAACTCTCACGTGTCGGAAGCCCTGGCTAACGAACTTTTGAACCTGCTCGAGAACAGCCTCGGGGGTCGGACCACTGGCGTGTGTGTACGTATCTACGGCGAATCTGCATTTACCACCCAGCAGTTGATACACCGGAACACCGAGGAGCTTTCCTTTGATGTCCCACAAGGCCTGATCCAGGCCGCTCAACGCGTTGTTCAATACCGGGCCATTGCGCCAGTACGAACTCACATAAGCTGTTTGCCAGATGTCTTCGATGTTGTGCACATCCTTACCCCGACAGAAGTCGTCCAGGTATTGATTCACTGCCGTCACGACTGCATGAGCGCGCTGACGAAACGTTGCGCATCCCAGTCCGTACAAGCCATCCTGATCAGTTTCAACTTTAACCACGACGAGTTCGATCCCATCGGGTGCCGTCGCAATGGCAGACACCTTTCGAATCTTTACAGCAGGCAATGCCGCGCTGGTCGCAGCGGTTGTCCCCGCTGCCGCTGCCGCAGGTGCAAAGGGCAGTAGGGCAAGGCTCTTAAGTAGATTTCTTCTTTGCATTGCTAATGGATTGATGTAAGATCCAATATACCTGTTCGTGGGGATAACGTCCACAACTTTTTCACGACAGAGAAAGGTTGTGTGAATTGCACACACCGGGCGCGATATTTCAGATGTAAGAATCCGCATCGAAATGATATGGACAAAATTCCTTTAAAGATGGACGGATTTCTTCCGCCCCATCTTTCGTGACAACCGCCGGTCTACCTTTGGTTCATATTGTTAGCGACATGTTCAGATACAAACTTATTTCCAGTAAGACGCTATCCGATTTAGCCCACGAGCTGGAAGTTATCAAGAATGACGTAACTCAGGCGACAGCATTCGTCCGTGAAATAGAGAAAGGCAATCTCGATGCGTCGATTGCCGATACTGGTACATCGACAGAACTGATTCGCTCGCTGATAGCGATGCGTGATCAGATGAAAAAATATTCTCTGCTCGAGGCCGAACGGAATTGGGCGAATGAGGGATTGGCCAAATTCGTTGAAGTACTTCGTTCGAAGAACGATAACATTGAGGAACTATCAGATACTATCATCCGTCAATTGGTCAATTATCTCAAAGTGAACCAGGGGGCACTTTATCTGATCAATGATGAGAATCCGAAGGACGTGTTTCTTGAGACGCTTGCGTGCTACGCGTACAACCGCAAAAAGTTTCTGAAGCAAAGGATTGAATTGGGAGAAGGATTGGTGGGCCAGGCGGTACTCGAGAAGGGTACTATCTATATGACAGATATTCCTGAGAATTATGTCAGGATTACATCAGGCCTGGGCGAAGCCCTTCCGCGAAATATCCTGATTGTTCCGCTGAAACTGGAAGAGCGCATTTATGGCGTGCTGGAAATCGCGTCGTTCCAGATTCTCAAGAAGTATGAGATTAAATTCGTTGAAAAACTCGGAGAGAGCATAGCGGCCACGATCTCGTCGGTGAAGATAAGTTCGCGCACGGCAAAGCTGCTGAAAGCTTCACAGGAGCAAGCTGAGGAGATGCGGTCTCAGGAGGAAGAGTTGCGCCAGAATATGGAGGAGCTGACGGCTACTCAGGAGGAGATGAGACGCATCTTGAAGGAAGTTGAGGCGAAGGAACAGTACGTCTCGTCCCTCCTGAATGTTTCCTCTGACATGATATTCACGGTCGACAAGAATTTCAGGCTGGTGACCTGGAACAAAGGCATGGAGAAGTCGGTCGAGGGTTTCGGCGTACGACTCGAAAAAGGGTTCGACACAATGCTGTGGTACCCGGAGTCGGAAAAGGAAGAGCAACGCAATTACTATCGACGCGCTTTTGCCGGTGAGTCGTTTGAATTCATGACTTCGACTCAGCAGAATGGGGCAACGTATCACTTTCTGTCAGTTTATGCCCCGCTGAGGGACTCGAAAGGTGAGATATACGAGGTTGCCGTCTTTTCTAAGGACATGACCCTGATGGTTGCGGCGCAAAAGGAAGCTGAAACCTTGCGGGATGAGGCTCAGAAACAGGCCCAGGAAATTCGGAAGCAGGGGGAGTTGCTCCAGAAAAACTTTGAGGAAATTGCCTCGCAGAAGGAAAGTATGGAGCAACAGTTGATACAGATCAATGATCTCAAGGAAAACCTGGAGGCGCGCGAATTGGTAATCGGTCTCACGACCATACTTTCTGAAACGGATCTGTACGGAACCATCACCTACATCAATCCAAAGTTCTGTGAGGTGTCTGGATTTACAAAAGAGGAACTCATCGGGAAGCCGCATAACGTCGTCCGTCACCCCGACATGCCGAAAGAGTTGTTTAAAGCGCTTTGGGCGACCATCAAGAAAGGCGAGCCGTTCAGAGGCATTATCAAGAACCGAAAGAAAGACGGCGGTCACTACTGGGTAGACGCAACGATCGTTCCTATCCGAAACAGAGAAGGGAAGGTCGTAAAATACATCGGCGCCAGATATCACATCACGAACGAGGCATTGGCAGAGGACCTGTTTAAGGCGCAGTTCAAGAAGCCGAACGGGGTACCGGCATAATTTCTCTTACAGCACACCTTCTTCGTGGAGGGACTTGACGTACGTGACGGACTTCCTGAACTGATCGGGCGTTTGATTCAGATTCTTTTTGAAGAATCGCATGAAGTAGGAAAGGTCGTTAAAGCCCAGAGTTTTTGAAATCTGTTTAATCGACTTATCCGTGTACACCAGATAGCGCTTGGCTTCCAGTAACAGGCGCTCCTGTATTAAGTCCGTAAAGGTTTTGTTCAGTGCACCCTTGCATAATGCATTCAGGTGTTTGGGCGTCATATTCATCAATTTCGCGTATTCGCTTGGA
>DATCLO010000149.1:0-8731 GCA_036563875.1 Cyclobacteriaceae bacterium | reverse complement strand
AGTTCTTTCGTTCCCACAAATGCATCATACTGCTCTTTGGAGAACCTCGTGAATGCGCCTTTGTTCTTGAAAGATTTCAGATAGGCAAAGTCTGGCCAGTTTGTGTAATTCCTGATATACTCGTAATACCCCCTGCTATGCAGAAAAACCGACTGCTTATCCTCGGTCGCTGGCTCGGTGGCGCGATACTTGATGGTGACAGCATTTCCTATTTCAGGCTGAATGAGGTACTTGTCATCTGAAGCTGCAATAGATTCTGAGACATCAATCCCCTTTTTGTCGATTGCAGAAGTTGAAATAAGGTGCTGTACTTTTACGGGTATGTTATCTGAAAAGTCCAGGGACACATAGTCGACTTCCCAGAACTTGAAACCGCACTCCAGTTTTATTTTTACTTCATTACTGTTGATTTTGGACAAGTCGATCGGCATTACCAGATCTCTTGAGGCCAGCGGACCCATTGAGTGGAAGAAGTCAACGAATTCCCATCCTTTACTGGTTTGTATGTACACCGACAACGGAATATTTTGGTCGAGTGTCCACTGGATATTTTTTTTTGCAGGGACCTTTTTTTGCTCTTTACAGAATTCATTGAAGTATATGCCGAATTGCTCGGTGAATTTCCCGTATACGTAGTCCAGCCAATAGGAATTTCTGGCGTTAACGATGAGTTTGGCGGAAGTCGAATGTTGTGGTCGCTTGAATGTCAGGGTAATGCTGCTTACGGCGTCGTCTCCCGGCATTAATTCGTCGAACAAGTACGAGACACTGTCTTTCGATCGGATGTGCCCCAGGAAATCGATGTTTGTATTGGACATTGCTAAGACAGGTGTCTCTGCATGCGTTATTGTTTGGATGTTTCCATTCTTATCGAGTATTACCTGAGCGTCATTGGGATGATATACGACTATCAGATTTGCGAGATTTATGTACTGCCTTTCCAGCAGTTCGTTGGCAATTATTAGGCGATAGCCATCCGTGGTCGGCGTAAAGCCAGGTAACGGCATGTAGTCATCGCGCTCAAGCGAAGAGTAAATGGCTCCGCCGAACATCTCACCCTGAAAAGAGTAGGACTCCCCATCCTGAGTGTATACAAAAGGGCAAGAACTTTTGAGGGCGGCGATGATGATCCCAACAGCAGCCGCTATCCCTATGACCGTTCCTGCGACAGACAAAACCGTCGCGCCTACGTGCGTGTCATACACTTGAACTTTGCTCATTGAGGAGAATGGGATACTGACTTTGGCATCCTCCGTTGCAGGAAGCGACGAGAGGTATATATGCACCTCGTAAACTGGCCTGTCCTGCCACTCCTTGGCCGATTTGTATCGGTTGGCTTTCTTCTCACCCTTGGCTGTTTTATAATACATATGATTGGGAGGCAACGCTTCGAGCGTGCCCTTTAACTCTTGGGAAGCATCATCCAGGGTAATGTCCTTAAGATGCCAGGCTTCTTCCTCATAATGGAGAATTATGTATTTCTTCTTTCTTTTGACTTGTTCAATGATGGCTTCGTTACTCAGCGGATCGATTGTATTAACCTTGTAGTAGGAGCATCCTATCACAGTCGTGACGTAAATGACAATCAGCAACAGCGCACCTGCCGAGGGCAACTGTCTGGACTTGAAATTCCTGGGAGATCGTCCTAACCTTTTCATATGGTCGATGTTTAATGGATTTGCCTGATTGGGGGCAATCCGGGGCCGCCTGTATGGGTACGGACCAGCCACGGACCCGATGAAGCAATGATGTCTATTATTTCCCTTCCTGACGTGGTACTGAAAGAAATCAGTCACAGTTTGAAGGATTTGTGTCAGTGGGCGGCAGGTATTAACTGAAATCTGCGTCTTGAATATTATCTTGTATCAGTAACTGCCTTTCCCAGGATCATGAACGCGCCCGACCGGATGCTACCTGAATGGAAGCCTTTCCGGCTTAACCTAAGAATTGCGATCCTGGTTTGCCTGTCCTTGGAACTGTGCATCGCGGGCTTTTCACAGGGATATTACACCTTTACCAACCTGTCCGCCGAAGAAGGGTTGGCAAACGGGTTGGTAAAGACGATGGTGCAGGATTCGAAGGGTTTTCTATGGCTAGGGACCGGTCAGGGGCTGTACCGGTACGACGGGAATACCTTCAAATTGTATCTCTACCGATCAGAGGGAACCTCCAGCGTAAGCAATGATGCAATCCATAGCCTGAGCGAAGACCCTCAGGGGGACCTCTGGGTTGGAACGGCGAGTGGGCTTTTGCGTTTCGATCCAGAAACTGAGCAATTCGAGTCGTTCATTCACCTGGCGGATACGTTCGGTTTTAGCAGGCCGGTCCATCATATTTTCCACGATTCCGATGGGATAATCTGGCTCTCAACCCACGCCTTCGAAGGAAATTCTGGTGGCCTCATCCGTTTCGACAGAGTTCGCAGGAGTTGCACAAAGTATACCCTCGGCGACGCTACAAATTTTATTAGAACGATCATCGACGATGGACACGGGCGGTTGTGGATTGCCGGACAGGGAATTCTGATTTTTGACAAAAGAGAACGGAATTTCATTAAGCATCTCCTGCCGGAGGCGAATGGCAATAGCCTGCCCGGTCGGGATATTAGTTGCTTGCTGAAAGAGAGGCCGGGCGTTATTTGGGTGGGAACCTATGACAACGGCATCTCAAAGATCGATTACGACAAGGATTTACATTTAAGGTTCTTTAATCTCAACAACGCTCAAGGGGCAGGCCGCTCGTTGGTAAGCAACGCCGTGTCTTCGATATGCAGGGATTCAAGGAATAACTTGTGGATCGGCACTTTTCAGGGAATCAGTATCTACAATCCTCAGACGGGATGGGTTCAAAATATTGCAGGAGGCACCGATAGCAAATCCGGCTTTCCGGAATCAGCAGTCCAAACTATCATCAACGATCGTTCTGGAAATATATGGCTGGGGCATTCGGGTGCGGGGCCTTCGAAGGTAAAGCACAACAGGGGGTTTGCGGTGTTTCAGCCACCGGTCGGATCAAATCAGTTATCATCAAAGGACATAGTCTCCGCTGTCCATAGGGACGCTTTTGACGACATATGGGTTGCCATTGATGACAAGGGCATCTATCAACTGCAATTCAGGGATGGTATTTTTCATGTGATTCGTCATGTACCCCATGAGGACGCTCATGGAAAGATTTGGGGTATATCCTCGGACCGGAGTGGCGACCTTTTTGTTATTAGCGAACGGGGCAGTGGCCTGTTTGTGATGCAGCGGGAAACTGGCCGGATCACCCCTGTCATGGAGGGAAATTTTTTTATCATCAAAAAGGATTCGCGTGATCGCTTATGGCTGTCCAAAGGCACTGAGCTTTTCTTGATCGAAGACCTTGAGTCAAGGCCAATAGCGATCAAGCAAGTTTTTACCGATCCCGCATTCAGACACCATCACCACCATGTCGAGTACAGTACCATCATCGAAGATCCTGATAAGCGCATCTGGGTAACGAGTTGGCATGGTCCCGTTTTTTTTTATAATGAAGCATCGAGGCAGTTGGAGGCCCCTAAGATATCGACGGTTGTAGAGGACTTCGATACGGACAACTCAAGGATATCGGCATCCATTTTCGATGAGAAAGGTTTTCTATGGTTGGCCACCTTCGAGGGGATGTGTAAATACAGAGTCAGCTCCGAGGATGGCATTCCCGCGCTTGAGCTGCTGGAAGTGTATACAGAAAAGGAGGGATTCAGAAATAAGCATGGCGCGTCCAATCTCTATACGCCCGCTATTCAAATGGATTCCAAAGGACGGTTTTGGATGGCACAGGTAGGTCTCACGGTTTTCGACGGGCATGCAATTGTCAGCCGCTATGATGTTGAAGATGGAATCCCCAATCCAATCTTCCATTTACGATCAACCGAGGAGCTCAAAGACGGGTACCTGGCTTTTGGCTGTGGCGATGGTCTTGTGGTGTTTCATCCTGACAGCCTCAGGGAGAATTCCGTGGTTCCTACAGTGACCTTTACAGACTTTCAAATTTTTGGCAACGCTGTTGGAGTGAATCCAAGCAGCAGCGACGGAGCATTGTATACCATTGCGAAGTCTATTGCATACACGGATGAGCTACGAATACCATACGAAAAAAAGGTCCTGACATTCGAGTTTGCCGTCCTGGATTTCACTGACCCCGGGAAAAATCAATACGCCTACAAGCTCGAGGGCTTCGATAGGGAATGGATCTATTCCGGCACAAAGAGAAACGTAACTTACACCAATCTGGATCCTGGCAAGTATGTGCTGCGGATAAAGGGTGCCAACAATGACGGTATCTGGAATGAAAGTGGAGCCTCGATCGCGATCACGATTCTGCCACCCATATGGAGAACCTGGTGGGCCTACGGCATCTATGTAACAGGTTTTGTCGGACTCCTTCTCCTTGCGCGAAAGGAAATCCTAAAACGCGAGCGGATGAAAGGGGAAATTCGTTTGAAGGAACTCGAGGCATCAAAATTCCTCGAACTCGAACGCCTTCGGTCGCGGTTTTTTACAAACATCTCCCATGAATTCCGAACGCCACTGACGTTGCTAATCAATCCTCTCGAGGATCGCATCAGAATGGCAGCGGACCCAGTGAACAAGAGAGAACTTGAAGTCATGCTGCGAAACGCGAGACGTCTCCTCAACCTTGTTAACCAACTGCTTGACCTTTCTCGGCTTGAAGCAGGAACCATGAAGTTGGTCACCGTACATGACAATCTGAACGCATTCGTGGGCATTATCTCCGCTTCCTTCATGTCCATTGCTCAATCGCGTCATATTAATTTTGAGTATATCGCCGAAAGTGAGATCGACGCCTGGTTCGACCCTGATAAGATGGAGAAAATCGTTACAAATCTCCTTTCAAATGCCTTCAAATTCACCGACGATGGTGGCTTAGTCTCGCTTAAGATATCCAGGCAGGGTGAAAGTGTTAAGATTGTGGTGTCCGATTCCGGTATAGGTATACCCCCTGATGAAATTGATCGCGTATTCGACCGTTTTTACCGGGTAGATCATCGCGATAATCGTGAATACGAGGGTTCCGGTATCGGACTTTCCCTGGTTAAAGAATTGGTGGAGCTTCACGGGGGGTCTATATCCGTGACAAGCGAGTTTGGGAAAGGCACCTGCTTTTCAGTACTGATCCCGCTTGCTCAGGATCAACCCGAGCGGGGTGCGTTGACACATGATCTCATGCGGCCGCTCGATCTGGATACTACTCGGGGTGTAGTTAACGTTGAGCACAAGGAAAATGGGAAAGAAGATGTTGAAGGATTCAAGTTGTTGATCGTTGAGGACAATGAAGATCTTCGAAATTATCTGACTGAACGTCTCGAATGTTCGTATTCTGTGTTTACCGCATCGGATGGGCGCACGGGAGTTGAACTGGCCGAGTTGCACATTCCTGATCTCATCATTTCAGACCTGATGATGCCCTACATGGATGGACTGGAATTGTGCAGGGCGATCAAATCGAATGAAAAGACAAGTCATATTCCAATAATCCTGCTGACGGCGAAGGCCGATGTCAATACGCGAATAGATGCCTTCGGGATTGGAGCGGACGAGTACTTATCAAAACCCTTTGATATAACCGAGCTATTTGCCCGCATCCGGAATCTCATCGAATTGCGACAGAAACTCAGGAAAGTGTTCTCAACGGCATTAATTCTCCGACCCTCCGAACTAAAGGCGCGTTCATTGGACGAAGTCTTCCTGAAGAAGGTGACCGAAGCAGTGGAAAGAAACCTTAGCAATACCTCATTTTCAGTTGAATTGCTGGCTGGGGAAATGGCAATGAGTTCAGTTCAGCTCTACAGGAAGCTCAAATCCATCACCGGGCTGTCTCCGAACGAGATTATCAGAAACCTAAGGCTTGAAAGGGCTGCGTCGCTGCTCGCTCAACGTGCCGGAAGCATTGCAGGGGTCGCTTTGGAGGTGGGATTCCAGAATCTATCGTACTTCACTAAATGTTTCAAAGAAAGGTTCGGCAAAACACCTACCGAATTCGTAAAACGGGCGGGCGACAGGCAATCGGCCTCCGACGATTCTGGGCATGCACATAGCGTCCGCATCGATTCAAGGTGACAGTCTCCTGAGGCACGCTGTTCGGGGAATTTGAGCAACGAGTCCGCTTGAGGCACGAATAACTAAACCCGCGGAAGCAAATTCCGTTAATTTAGTACGAACCATTCTGTGACTGTCATGCAAAACCGTCCTTCATCAACATATCGCACGACCATCAAGGCTCCGATAGAACGAGTATGGGAAGCCCTCACAAACGCTGAAATTGTAAAGCAGTATTTCTTTGGTTCAAACCAGGAAACCGACTGGAAGGTGGGGAGTCCGATAAAGTGGACAGGAGAGTACGAAGGCAAGCCCTATGAAGACAAAGGAGTTGTTCGGGAATATGAACCTAATAAGAGATTGTCGTACGACTACTTCAGCAGTTGGAGCGGTGTCGAAGACAAACCTGAAAACTATCTGCAGGTTACCTACGAAGTGAAACCCGTTGCCGAAGGCACCGAGCTGACCATCACGCAAACCAATTACGACGAAGAAAAAGCCAAACACTCCGCCGCCAACTGGGCCGCCGTAATCGGCGAAATGAAAAAAATCATTGAATGATGCCCAACCCGGGTACCCAATCCCGGGAAAGTTGTTACGCAGTTGGCAGATAACGGAACATCAACACGTCGACACACCAGGACATCTACTTGAAGATCTTCCCGGAGGTAACCATCTCCTTGTACTCCGGCAGCATCTTCTCATAAAGGGCTTCGTCAACTTTCTTCAGCAGGTTCATCAGGGAGCCAATCCCAGACTCCCTGAGTCCGACCCGCCGATTCCTGATGTCCTCCATCTTGGTGCGGATCGTTCCTTCCAATTTTCTCAATTCTTTCTCAGTCATAGGCTCATTGCCACGTGTTGTTGAACTTCAAGATAGTAAAGTAGGGCCAATGATTGTGATGGAATTGCAGCTCGTGTCCGCGTTGGCGACAAAAATCCCCGCTTTTACTTGCGTCTTTTCAGCCACTTCTTCGTCATAGAAGCGACAGGCATGAAAGGTTCATGCTGGTTATGTTAAATTTAATGATAACGCCATGGAAAATCTGATTTTCGGGTCCACCACCGAAGGTGGATGTGGCTGCGGCAACGGCTGCTGCTAATCGATCAGGGGCAGGGTGTGAACCCTGCCCTAGATTTGTAATTCGCACGCGAAAACATTTTCGCCGTGAAATATCCTGAATTATCTTTCAGGCACAGGTGTCATGAAGCGATACATCGTCCTAATTCTTTCTCTTATCTCCGCGGTTGGAGCGTTCTCGCAGGACCGAACCGCGACGCTGCGGGTGCTAACGTACAACATCTATCATGGAGAAGCAGCCGACGGCAGCATTAACATGGATCTATTGGCGTCAATTATCAACGAAGTCCAACCTGATCTCGTGGCACTTCAGGAGGTAGACAAGAAGACACAACGCACGGGTGGTGTCGACATTACAGAGGAGCTTGCGCGACGCACCGGATTAAAAGGTTACTTTGTAAAGCACCGCGACTTCCAGGGAGGCGAATATGGTAATGCGATACTTTCGAGGTTTCCAGTGAGCAGCATAGCTTCGCTCGAGGGATATCATAGCAGACCCAGCATTATCACATTCATGTTTGCCATGGTGACAGTTGCGCCTGGGATTGAAATAATTTTCGGTTGCACGCACCTGACCACACGAGAGGACGACCGTAAGGTTCAGGCTCGTCAGTTATTCGACTACTATGTTGCAGATTTGAATCGTGCACCCATGATATTGACTGGCGATCTTAACGCCGAGCCGCGCCACGATGAAATCAAATTATTACTGAGCGAATTCGCGGAGGCCGACACGACCTGGGCAAATACGTTTCCGTCACGCCCAGCGGCCACAAAGAAGATCGACTACATTCTATACCCGCGCACATCGGAGTGGACTGTAAAAGAAACGCGAGTGCTGTGTCGTATGGAGGCATCAGACCATTGCGCTGTGTTTGCGGTGTTGGAGTATACGCCGGAGTTGCGGTCTAAATGATATGGGTGAATTTAGCTATCCTCCCTTTTTCTGCTTGAAATACTGAATCTCCATTTCATGTTTCTTCGCGGTCTCCAAAGTTTTGAAGGTTCCAAGGTTGCGGCGCTTCCCTGTTGTCGGATCTTTCTTGCGTGAGTAGATCCGGTATTCTCCGGACTTCAATTTTCGTATCATAAGAATTTCTTTTAGAAATACGCAACACAATTTTCATTCCCGGGCGGTTGCAATTGCGAATTCTCGTGGAAAACGGGGTGGCGTTAGCAAATTGATGAATTAACTCATAAAATAGTATCCCGGAAAATCCCCGAACATGATCACTATAGCTCACTTCTTCGCGGCCAGGTCGACACACTTTTCGCACACCGTATTGCGCGTGGCTGCAACGCTCATACTCATGGCGATTTCTGTCGAATCTTTCTCTCAAATCAAACCGACCATTGTCAAGGACGATTTCTTTCCGTTCTCGGTATGGTACAGCGGAGGCAAGGCGAGGGCAACGATGCTTTCGACGGTTACTCCGCAGTCGAAAGAGGAATGGCGTAAGGATGTACAGCAAATCAAAGCTCTTGGATTTAACTCTGTGAAGACCTGGGTAGAGTGGTCGCATTGTGAACCTCGGAAGGGGCAATACAACTTTGAGAACCTGAAGAT
>DATCLO010000148.1:0-4803 GCA_036563875.1 Cyclobacteriaceae bacterium | reverse complement strand
TGGTAATACTACGTGGGAAGTAATGAATGCAAAGAAGGCTGTCAAGGTAGAATGGCAATTGCTGGACGAGCGCGCCTTTGATGTGCAGTCGTGGGGTGGCAAGCAAAAGGTTGTCATGCCGAAAGGTCTCGAAAGCACATCCGCCCATCGTGCATGGATGGCGGAGGCAGCGCGCGGAAAGGCACAAGTCTTACGGCGAGACGGTAATCCTGAAGCGGCATTCAAAAGCGCCGCTAAGGTTCTCGAGCGGACGTACACGGCACCGCACCTCGCACATAACACCATGGAGCCTGTGAACTGCTTTGCTCATGTTACTGAAGACAAGGCCGAACTTTATGCTCCGATACAAGCTCCCGAATTTATACGACGTACGCTTGCAGCACGCCTGGGTATGCCGCAGGAGAACATTCATATCAGGTTAGCGCGTATGGGGGGCGGCTTTGGTCAAAGGGCATATGGCCACCACCTGGTGGAAGCTGCTGTCATTTCTCAAAAGGTCAAAGCGCCGGTTAAGCTCGTGTACACCCGCGAGGATGACATGACATACGGAATTTATCGCCCGACTTACACGGCAACGTACAGAGCTGCCCTCGATAAGGACGGCAACCTAATCGCGTTTCATGTACGCGGCGGTGGTATTCCGGAACACGCCGTACACGCAAACCGCTTTCCGGCAGGGGCAGTCGACAATTACCTGGCCGAAGGGTGGTCGTTGCCATCAAACATTACTATTGGCGCATTCCGCGCACCGCGGTCGAACTTCATCGCGGGTGCTGAACAATCCTTCCTCGACGAGTTGGCAGAACTTGCCGGAAAGGATCCCATCGACTTCCGCCTGGAGTTGCTGGAGCGGGCGAAAAAGAATCCCGTCGGCAAAGACAACGACTATGATCCGGATCGCTATGCTAGTGTGCTCAAGCTCGTCCGCGAAAAATCAAACTGGGATCAACCACCCTCCGGCGTTGGCCGCGGCGTAGCAGCTTACTTCTGTCACAATACCTATGTAGCGGAAGTTGTTGATATGCGCATGGAAGGCACTAATCCCGTGATTGAAAATGTCGTCGCGGCGGTCGACTGCGGGATTGTAGTGAATCCCGACGCAGCGCGGAACATGGGCGAAGGTGGTATCATCGACGGAATTGGCAATGCGTTGTTCGGAGAACTCACGTTCAAAGATGGCGTACCCGAAAAGAACAACTTCCATCAATATCGCATGATCCGCCAGAAGGAGACACCGCGCAACGTCGAAATACACTTCGTACAAAATGAGCACGATCCTACCGGCCTCGGCGAACCGCTCTTCCCTCCCATCTTCGCAGCCGTGGCGAACGCGCTATATCGGGCGACCGGGAAGCGATACTATGAACAGCCGTTCGCAAAGCACATTGCCGTGTCGCCGGCAATGATGTGAGGCAGTAAACGTGTTTAGGTGTTTACGTGTTTAGGTGCTTACGTGTTTACGTTGGTGCGGCTAAACGATACTGCCCATAGTTTAGGAAGTGCTCTGGATGTGGGGAATTCCGCGGGTGGGTCCCTTTAGGGAAACAAAGGGCGCGCGGTGTGTGTACGTGTTTACGTGCTTACGTGTTACGTTGGCTGGGCGTTGAACGCTACCGCAAAAGCGCGAAGGCGCAAGGGCGCCTCTAATGTGTCTTGGGTCCTTTGCAGTAAAAAGGATTTGGGGTATCTTAGACCGGATGCTTTGCATTTCCCTAAACCTACATTCCCGTATGACGAGAAGAGTCCTTATCCTGCTTCTGGCTTGTCTTTGCGCCTGTCAGCAAACTGCACCGGAGACTGAGATTTCAACCGCGCTGCCCGAAGAGGTGAGTATGTCCAAAGCCGTGCTGCAGGACAAGATCAAAGGTGGTTGGGCTGGTCAGGTGATCGGTGTGACGTTCGGCGGTCCCACCGAATTCCGATTTAACGGAACGATGATCAACGACTACCAGCCTATTAGCTGGTATGACGGATACATTCGTAAGACCATGGAGGAAAACCCAGGGCTGTACGATGACCTTTATATGGACCTGACGTTTGTCGATGTCTTTGAACGGGAAGGTCTTGATGCACCCATTGAATCACACGCCAGGGCTTACGCTAACGCAGAATACATATTGTGGCATGCCAATCAGGCAGGTCGGTATAACATCCTTAACGGTATTATGCCTCCCGAATCAGGTCATTGGTTAAACAACCCGCATGCTGATGATATCGACTTCCAGATCGAGGCTGATTTTTCAGGATTGATGTCGCCGGGAATGCCGAACACCGCAGCCGCTATTGGCGACGGGATTGGTCACATCATGAATTATGGCGACGGATGGTATGGAGGTGTGTATGTTGGAGCCATGTATGCCCTCGCATTTGTGTCGGACGATATCCGCCTTGTCGTCACTGAAGCGCTGAAAGCCATTCCTGAGCAGAGCACTTTTTATCAATGCATCAACGATGTGATTCAGTGGCACAGGCAATATCCCAACGACTGGAAACAAACGTGGTTTGAAATTCAGAAAAAATGGTCTGATGAGGTCGGTTGTCCCGATGGTGTATTTGCCGCATTCAATATTGACGCAAAACTAAACGCCGCATACATCGCATTGGGCCTGCTTTACGGAAACGGCGACTTTACGCAAACCATGGAGATTTCTACCAGGGCTGGACAGGACTCGGACTGCAACCCTTCGTCCGCCGGTGGCATATTGGGCACTATGATCGGATACAGCAAGATTCCCGAGTACTGGAAAATGGGTCTGGCAGATGCTGAGGATATCGACTTCAAGTACACCACAATGTCGCTGAACGATGTTTATGCGATGGGATTCAAGCATGCCCTTCAGGTGATTGAGCGCAATGGCGGAACGGTTTCGGATGATTCCGTAACGATCAAGGTACAGCGGCCTGAACCCGTCCGGTTGGAGCAAAGTTTTGAAGGTCATTTCCCGGTTGAAAAAAGACCGATACATGAGGAGCTGAAGGATGAGTATACATTTGAGTTTGAGGGGATCGGATTTGTTCTCATGGGATCATCGGAGCCTGTCAAACAGTCGAGCCGGGACTACAGGGGCGAATATGCTGCCACGGCGGAATTGTACATCGACGGGCAGAAAGCAGAAACCGTGAAGCTCCCCGCAAGTTATATCAAGCGACGCCATGAACTCTTCTGGAAGTACCAGCTGTCACCGGGTAAGCACACCGTTCGAATTAAACAGATAGGAGCAAATCCGGAGTTCCGAGTAAGAATGACGCAACTCATAGTATATCAGGATAAGCCGGCAGCGGCGAGATGATTGAAATCAAAGGTTAACCTTTAATCCCCCATTGATGACAAAACCATCGACGGGAGCATAAATATCGCGGAACTCGGGATTCGTTACCGTACCGGTATAAATAGTGTCGAACCGTGTTTGTCGCGCATCGAGAAAGTTTTCGAAGTTGATGAACAGCGAAAATTTTTCCCACATGCGTTCGAGCATGAATCCGCAAATCCAGTAGTCCTTGCCGTACATCTCGTCTGTCAATCGCTGACGGCCAAAGTAGTATGCCTCAAGGCCAACCTTCCAGCGCTCTTCAACTTCGTACATCAGTACATTATTGATCCGGTGCCTGGCGGTCAAGGGATTCTGAAAAGTTGATACGCCGTCATGAATTCTTGTATCAGTATAGGTGTACCCAACGAACAATTTGAAGTCGCCATGCTCGAGCTTTACATTCGTCTCCGTTCCCCTGCTGTCAATAAACCCATCAATGTTCACGAACTCGTGGGACTCGCCAGACTCAGTAAGGACGAGCGGATCGTCCAGGTACGTGTAAAAAAACAGGTGGTTGATACTCAGCGCCACCTCGCCGAGCTCGGTCCGGTAGTTAAGGTCCCAGTTGGCCCCGTAGCTCCTTTCAAGCTCATGGCTATCCGGTGAAATTGGAAGGACATTTTCGTACTGCAGGCGCTCGCTCTCTTCAGTGAAGAAAGTTGGAGCCTTGTAGCCGAAGCCGCCACCTATGCGGGAACTAAACGCGGGACCTGCACGATAGAGCAGCGAGACACGTGGCAAGAATGCAAAACCGTAGTCGACCACGTGGTCGCCCCGAAGTCCCGCCTCCAATATCCACGCGTCGCTGAGGGAAAAGGTACTTTGCACAAAAGCACCGATTATCGTTTGGTCGTAATCCCTGAGCGGCGTAGTGCCGAAAGGATTTTCGGAAAAGTCATCTGTCCACAAATTGAAACCGGCGATCCATTCGATCCGGTCGCCGGTATGTACGATGTTGAGTTCCGAAAAAGAGCTGTTCTGAGTACCATCAAACCGATACCCCGGCGTTGTTATCACCCTGTCGAAGTGGTTAATACTATTCTTAAAGTTAAGCGAGGTGATACCATTGAACTTGTGCGTGACCGATACTTGTGTGGAGTAACGGTGTGATTCGTTGCTTTCGAAATATCTGTGGACATCATCGGCATTACCTTCTATATAATGAAGGTCACCACCGATTCTGTCTTCAGTTGTAAAATTGACGCCAGCATAAAGGCTGGTTCTGTCATTGAACCAGTAAAAGAACTTCGGATTGACGGTATAGCGTTCAAATTCGGGTATGGCGGTAAGGTCGATATCGGCTGGATCGTAGGGTTCTCCCGAGTTGCGCGAAGCGAAGACTGTCACTCCTGCCTTGCCGTAGCGCTCGCTGTAGAAGGCGCTCAAGTCAAGACCTTTCGCACTGGTTGCGTTGGCAAGAAATCTGAGCTCGCGTTCGTCGCCGGGAGTGCGACTAATGAGGTTGACAAGGCCTGCGATGGCACCACCGCCA